>JANPLP010000343.1:0-5812 GCA_031426595.1 Planctomycetia bacterium
GGTTGACGGACCAATGAGTTTCAAAATAACCACCCAACCATTTTAGAAATTCTGGTCCCCCTTTTTCTTTCGGAACTTCCACTGCGTAATGCAAGCAAGAAAATCCTACTCCGCGAGCGATGTGCTTGCCGAGAACATCTAGGTGTGCCAGCGCTGGGTGACCGCCGCCTCCATCTGCGTACATGACAATGGCATCGGCGCCGTCGAGCACCTTTTCATCTTCGGGCCAACCGTTCGCGTAGACTTCACACTTAACATTCGGTGCAGAACGTTCAATCGCTTCCGCGATGATTCGCGATCCGGCCAAGTGTTCATGCGAACCATATCCGTGGCTGGGCCGCCCCGCCAAGAATACGATCCGCCGCTCTTGAGCCACCGAGGTCAACGAAAAACCGACTAAGCACGCAACGGTGCAAACAAATTGCATCATCGTTTTCATGCGGATTTATCCTTGAGGAGAGGAGGTGAACGGAGGGATTGCAGTGAATGCAGGAGCACTATTCTAACCACCTGAAGCTAGAAAATCACCCGCAATGATCACTGCAATAGCCCGACGCTCTCGAACGCACTCAATGGCGGCCAAACTAACATAAGTTAGCTTTTGTAGCGCTCGACCAAATTCTGCTGAATCCGCGACGAGTACAATCACCGCTGCACAAAACAGTTATGAACCCTCCCCTCTAACGATTGTCTATACCGAACATGCGAATCCAATGGCTTAGCATCTGTAGCTTGACGGCGATCTTGTGCGTGGGTGATTTGCACTCCGCTGAACCTTGCTGCATCAAGGTCGTCGATGCCAGCAACGATTGGCCGGTGCCCCTGGTTGAGCTGCGCACGACGCATCAGGTACGATTCGTATCGGATAACGCTGGGATCATTGCCTTTGATCTACCGGAGCTCATGAATACCGAAACTTGGTTCGATGTCATGGGTCATGGCTACCACGTTCCCAAAGATGGGTTCGGGTTCGAGGGTGTTCGATTAATACCGCGAGCCGGCGAGACGTTGGTTATTAAAGTCCACCGAGAGTTCCCTGCCAAGCGATTGGGGCGTTTGACCGGCGGCGGCCTGTTTGCCGAAAGCCAAAAACTGGGGAGAGAATTGAACTGGCGCGAATCCGGGATTCTCGGTTGTGACAGCGTTCAAAACGCTGAGCATAACGGACGACTTTTCTGGAGCTGGGGAGACACCACACTGCCCGGTTACCCACTTGGCCTTTTCCACATGCTAGGCGCGACCACCGAACTGAAGCCGCTTGCCAGTTTTGAACCGCCAGTTCGTTTACAGTTTGACTATTTCACGAAAGATAAAACTGCGTCGTCTCTGCAATCGCCGCAATATCAGGCGCCACGCAACATCGCCCAGATGCCCGGAGAAGGCCCTACGTGGCTTGGCGGTTTCGCAAGCCTTCCCGATCGCCACGGCCGGAAGCACCTCGTCGCTTCCTATGCCAAAATCAAACCACCGTTGGAAACCTACGAAGCTGGGCTATGCGTATGGAATGAAGAGAGTCAAGTCTTTGATCGCACCCGCGTTGTTTGGACGAAATCTGACACGACGCCCGAATTAACTCAATGTCCGCTCGGCCATCCTGTTACGTGGGAAGATGTAAACGGAGAGAAGTGGATGCTGTTTGGTGATCCATTTCCCACGCTGCGCTGCCCAGCCGACTTCGAATCCTGGTCCGATCCAGCCCAGTGGCAACCGCTCACTCCTCAATCCACAGTCCCGATCGATCCGCGGATCAAGCAGCATTACAGAGAGGAGTCAGTTCAAGCCCATCGCGGCGCGATCGCGTGGAACGACTATCGCAACAAATGGATCACCGTGTTCACGCAAATGAACGGCAAAGCATCTCTACTCGGTGAGCTTTGGTATGCCGAAGCGGACCAACCTACGGGTCCTTGGTCCAATGCAATACATGTGGTTACGCATTCCAAATACACCTTTTACAACCCACAACTGCACCCGACGTTCACCGAAAAAGGTTCGCCCATTATTCTGTTCGAGGCGACTTACACCAAAGAGTTCTCGGGGACTGTGGAGGCAACTCCGCGTTACAATTACAACCAAGTGCTCTATCGGCTCGATTTAGACGAACTGGCGAACTTACCCTAACACCGTTCTTTCACTCGATCGCCTTCATCAATTCAAGCTCGATGCGCGCAAGCTGCTCGATGAACTCAGGTTGACAGAAATCTCGAGCGGTCAGCGATTCGAGATAAAACTTCCCAACAACTGCACTCAGTTGGTCGAACAACTTTTCCGTCAGTTGCAATTTTGGATTGAGCCGCTGAATCTCATCTTCGCTGAGCATCGCACGAAGTCGCAGACAAGCAGGTCCACCGCCGTTTGCCATACTTTCAGCCAGCCGCACAAATTTAACCTCTTCGATCGGGTTCTCAGTATCAGCTATTAACCGCTTGATCAAATTCGAAGCGGATTCGATCTCCTGGCAATGATGCGGACAAATCAACACATATCTCGGCGCTGAAAACGGTGCACTTGCAGTCATCGGCTTAACGATTTGGCTATTGAAAAAATAGCTGCGCACCGCGTCAGCTAGTGGAAACTCGGAATCCGCGATTTCGATGCGCAGCAGCGGAAGCCTGCCCGCGCGCCGCATGTCCGCTTCAAGTCGCTGAAGAACGCTGTCACTGCTTACGAACGCAAACTCATGATGCAACAGCATGTGATCACAACTGGTCGCGATGACATCATTGTGAAAAACGCCTGCATCGATCGAACGGGGGTGCTGCCGCAGAAAGTAAGTGCGATCTGACTTCAACTGATGCAATCGGGCCACCGCTTGTGAAGCGGCTAGAGTGTGACGAGCCCAATACTTGCGAGGCGGTTCATCCGAAGTTGCATCCTCGTCAACTCCATAGGTGAAGATGTTGAACCCCCGTGCGTCCGCAGCCCCACACAGTCGCATGTGATTCGCCGCACCTTCATCGCGCAGTGGCAGGGTCGCAGGCAACGGCTTGTGAATCTTCGCTTTGTTCAATTTCATGAAGAGCGATTCGAATTGCACGGCGCGTTCACTCGCTTCGCTCGCTCGATGCAAACTGCTGATCAGATTTGCCGGTGTGCAATGAAGCCTTCCGTCGGCAGAGTCGCATCCTGGGGTGATTGTAGCGGCGTTCGCCATCCACATGAATGCGCTGCTGTAACTAGCGGACAAGGCGCGTGGCGCCGCCAAGTTCGCTGCAACGACTTGTTCTGTAATAGAGCCGCCAAAACCCATTTGTGCCAAGAGAGTCGTGCAGGGCCTGCGCACCGGCAAAAACACAAACTGGGGCACCCCAAGCGACGCAACTAACCAAGCCTTCTGCAGCCCCTCCAGTGCAGCCTGGCGCGGATGGGACACCTGTGCCTGATTTTCCATTGACGCCACATTCCCAACTCCCAAGCCACCGAAATGGTGTGTTGGACCGACTATGCCATCAATATTGATCTCGATCATCGTTCGACGTCACTTCCCAATCGTTCCGAGAGTCGTATCGCGCGCTGCAACTGAATTGCGTTGCTTTTTGGAAACATTCGCGGGATTTGCTGCGAAAACGCAACCTCATAAACCACGCAACTCGCCAACCTTGCGAACAATTACAACATATGCTTAGATGAAGTTTCGGCCATTGCCCAGCCCCTTCGACGGTCTGCAGATCGCGATTAATTTGGCGGGGCGAAAGTTGGAAAAGTTTCAAGTTCCCCAGTTTTGGTCCATGTATCGCTTCCTCTGCAGACCTCACTATTAATTCTGCTCGGAGGAAATCGATTGCAATTTTAATGCAGTTTTTTAACTCAAATAGGTCACTGTCATGTGCGGAATTGTCGGATACGTGGGTCACAAGGATGCTTGTCCTTATCTGATCGGCGGACTGCGACGCCTTGAGTATCGCGGTTACGACAGTGCCGGTATCGCTACCTTGCGAGCCAACGAAGGCTTTCGCATCACTAAAGCTGCAGGTCGAGTCGCGTTGCTGGAAAACGCTATGGCGCAACGATCGATGATTGGCCCGCTAGGAATCGGTCACACGCGCTGGGCAACGCACGGTGCCGCGACTGAAGAAAACGCTCACCCACACAGCGGCGGCAATGGCATCGTCACGATTGCGCACAACGGAGTGATCGAGAACTACGATTCCCTAAAACAGACGCTGATCGCCAAAGGGTATCGATTTATTTCGCAGACCGACAGTGAAGTTGTCGCTCACCTAATTGCGGAATGCTTAAAATTGGGGCCCGATGCGGGAGTCGCACCCGGTTCGGTCCAGCGCTATGTCGATGCCGTACAACAGACTTTGTCGATGCTACGCGGCACCTACGGTTTGGCCATTATGTTTCGCGACCAACCTGATCTGCTTATCGCCGCTCGTTGCGGTAGCCCTCTAGTGATCGGCGTCGGCAAGAATGAACAGTTTCTTGCGAGCGATACCTCACCACTGGTTGGCTTCACGGAACGTATCATTTATCTGGCTGACCATCAGATTGCCATCCTGCGGCCTGATAACATTCAAGTCGTGCATCGCGACCAAGGCCGCGTGCGGCCAGACATTCGTACGCTTTCTTCGCAGTCATTGGACGTAGCGCTCGAGGGGTACGCTCATTACATGCTCAAAGAAATCTACGAGCAACCGCAGTCGATTAAGAACGCGCTTCGCGGTCGGCTCGACAAAGACAATGCTACTGCAAAATTTGGTGGTTTGAATTTAACGCCCCAACAACTTCGAAGCACTCAACGCATTATTCTTACCGGTTGTGGCACAAGTTGGCACTCCGCACTGGTCGGCGAATATCTGTTGGAAGAACTGGCTCGCATTCCCGTAGAAGTAGAGTATGCCAGCGAGTTGCGCTATCGTAATCCTCCGGTCGAACACGACACCATCATTTTTGGCATGACCCAAAGCGGTGAAACAGCGGACACACTTGCCGCCCTTCGCGAAATGAAACGCAAAGGTCATCACACTCTGGCGATCTGCAACGTCATCGGCAGCAGCATCGCGCAAGAAGCCGATGGCGGTATCTACTTGCACGCTGGCCCTGAAATCGGGGTTGCATCTACGAAGGCTTTCACATCGCAATTAGTAGTCCTAAGTATGCTCGCGCTTTACTTTGGACGCCTGCGCCATCTCAGCTACGAAGCTGGCCAGCGAATCATTAAGCAACTGGAACAACTACCCGATCTGGTTGAGCAGGCGCTGAATTGTCACGCGAAAGTAAAAGAAGTGGCGGCTAAGTACGCTGATGCGACGAACTTTTTATATCTCGGTCGGAACTACAACTTTCCAACGGCTCTCGAAGGCGCATTGAAACTGAAAGAGATTAGCTACATCCATGCGGAAGGCTATCCTGCCGCCGAGATGAAGCACGGTCCGATCGCGCTCGTCGACGAACACACACCGTCGGTATTTATTGTTCCCCAAGGGGTCGTCTACGACAAAGTGCTAAGCAACCTTCAGGAGGTAAAGGCTCGCGGTGGTCCAGTAATTGCCATTGTTGATCACCATGACCCAGCGGTCGCCCAATTGGCAGATGATGTGATCATGATTCCAGAAACCGACGATTTCTTACAACCCGTAATAACGGCAATTCCGTTGCAATTGCTGGCATATGAGATCGCTCTGCTGAGAGGGTGCGACGTGGACAAGCCCCGCAATCTGGCAAAAAGTGTTACGGTCGAGTGATTTTCGGAACTATACTTGCCTAGTGCTTTGTCCAGATTTAATTTTAGGGTTGATCGTATTTGAGTGGCACGCTCTGAAGCTTTGCGAAGGGCGTGGCGAATGTCGCTCAAATCACGCCCTGC
>JANPLP010000344.1:0-7941 GCA_031426595.1 Planctomycetia bacterium
ACGGATTCAAAAGCATTGAATTCAAGGTCGATGGCAAAACGGTCACGGTTGTACTCCCCGAAAAACGGGCTCGGCCGGACAAGCACCCATGGGTTTGGCATGGTGAATTCTTTGGGCATCGCCCGCAACCGGATATCGAGCTGCTGAAACGCGGGTTTCATATTGTCTACACGCGAGTGCCTGATCAACTCGGAGGACCAGCCGCAGTATCACATTGGGATAAGGTCTACGCTGAGCTGACGAGCAAACACGATTTCGCGCCGAAAGTGGCGCTGGTGGGTCTGAGCCGAGGAGGGTTGTACTGCTACAACTGGGCCGCCAACAACGCTCAGCGTGTCGCCTGTATCTATGGCGATGCTCCGGTTTGCGATCTAAAGAGCTGGCCGGGCGGCAAGGGAAAAGGGAAAGGGAGCCCTCGCGACTGGGAACTTGCCAAGAAAGTTTATGGTTTTGCAAACGACGATGAAGCGACCGCGTACGCGTTCAACCCAGTCGATAACTTGACTGAACTCGCCAAGCACCGCGTGGAACTGTTACATGTTTACGGTGATGCAGATGATGTCGTTCCGTGGGAAGAGAATACGGGCTTAATTGCAAGCCGGTATCGCGCTCTAGGCGGTGAAATTAAACTGATCGCCAAACCCGGCATAGGCCATCACCCACACGGCCTCGACGACTCGACACCTATCGTCGAGTTCATCGAGCGGAACGTCATGAAGCAGTTTGCGACGCCTAAACCTTGAACTTACAAGTCAAGCGAATCGAGTTGGTCGATCAAATCATCGAGCTCGTCGTGTTTCTTCGATGCATCTGATTGTTTAGCGAGTCGATCGCCAATCCCCTCAGAAAGTCCGACCGCCTGACGACCCGCTAAAATAAGTTGCTCATCTCGCTCGCGGGCTGCCACAGCTATCGCGTCTTCACCTTCATCCGGCGCGCCGAAGAGTTTGGAAAGATCAATCTTCATTCCACCCACATCGACGGGAGCCCCTGCGATCGCCGGGGTTTTATGCTGCGGAAAAATGATCGCATTTTGGGGACACACGCGACTGCACGCTGGACAACCCTTGCGGCAGTTGTCCGGCTGCTCGACAACGATTGTCTCAATCGTGTCGACACCATAGACTCCAAACAAACAAAAGTCGATGCACTCCATGCAATTCGTGCAACGACTAAAATCGATAACCGGATACCACCGGCGGCCTGGATGCTCTTCGATCGTGGCTACCGAGTTGGTGCCGAATAAAACGCTGATCGCGGATTCAGCGACCGGAGCCGGTGCGCCAACGTAAGTGTTGTTTGACGGATTGTCAAAACGCGCCCGTTGCTCTTCTGTCGCTGAG
This sequence comes from Planctomycetia bacterium, assembly GCA_031426595.1. GTDB lineage: Bacteria > Planctomycetota > Planctomycetia > Pirellulales > Pirellulaceae > Aureliella. The sequence goes on from JANPLP010000344.1 coordinate 1,344, forward strand.
CCAGTCAACCAGTTCGATTGCCGCGCCGCGAGTATTCGCTCGAATTCCGCCGCAAAGTCACTCGCTTTTTGGCTCGCCCGAAAGTCGATGCAATAGATCGTCCTATTCGAACGAGGTTGGCTATCTGTCACGCGGGCTAGGTCTTCAGATACAGTGGCGTCTTCATCGGCTTCGTCGTCTTGATCTTGCTTGAGCAGAACTTCGCCTACTTGGCCGCGGACTCCTTGTCGGTCTAGCGTCCAGTGCGTCGCGCGATCGAATAACCAGGACAGAACGATTAAGTCACCTTCGAGCGAACGTAGCGTTTTGTAAGTCTCACTGTCCTTGGGCAAATCATATAGGTGCGGCACTTTGAGGACTCGCACGCCGCTCATCTGTGCGGCGACATCAGCGATCGCTTGTTCAAGGTCGCGCTTTTCTGGACTACGACTCTGGCCTTGAGAAATCACCAGTGTCAATTCACTATTCGGCATTCACTTGTCCTTTGATTGTGCGTTGGGCAACTTCCCACGCAGCCTTCAGATGCTCTAGGTACTCGGTCGGACTTAGCAGCGCCGCCTCGTCAGATCTCACTTCGAAAAACCAGCCAGCACCGTACTTATCCAAATTAATTGCAGTGGGATCTTGCAGCAGTTGATCGTTGACAATTGTAACCTGCCCTGCCAGTGGACTGTACAAACTACTCTCAGCTTTCTTGCTCTCGATCGAGCCGATCTCTTGCCGCAACTTGACGGGCATATCAGCTTCGACCACCAAGTCCAAAAAGTAAACATCTTGCAGAAGGCGAACAGCGTAAGCGGTCAGGCCACAGCGGTAAACGGCCGGCTCTCGCACCTCCGCCCACATGTGGTTTTTCGCATACAAACGATCGGTCGGAAAGCGAGCCTCGAAACTGCCCATCATGAACACCAGCTCTTCGATCATGTATAGCGAACCCCGCGATGTTCAGGTTCAAAGAAAGGCGGTAACAGCCCGTCAGCTCGCAGCAGACCCTGCATTGTCAGCTCGATACGATTGCCCTCGCGCGTCACATAGCCGTCGTCGATGTACTGCTGCCAGACCTCTTGATACTCGTCCCAAACATCTGCCCCAAATTTGTCTTGGAAGTAGTCAACTTCTAGGTAGCCGCGTTTGAGCAGCAGGATCAGTTCCCGAATCATCGACTGGTGACCCGTCGGCGTGAAGGCTCGCCCGAGCGGCAATTTGCCCGATTCGAGCGCCCCTAAGTACTGAGGCCATTCGGGCAAATTCTGATAATGCACGCCGCTGACATGGCCAAAAGACGCAATGCCGGTTGCCAAAAGATCGGAACCTTTCCACAGATTGTCGCGATAGCTGAAACTAACTTTCTTGGGATCTTTGATCATCGTGTACGCGCTGCTTTGAGCATAGCCAGCGGCGGCAAACGTTTCGAAAGCATACTGCACCCAATCGCGCTTGGTTTGCCAATCTGCGACTGGCGATTCCTGATGATCGTTCAAGATGCCTTTCGAGTAGACCGTGTTGAACGGTAATTCCATCTGATAGATCGTAATGCTCTCAGGGGACAGCTCGAGCGTTTTCGTAACGTTCTCTCTCCAGTTATCCCACGTCTCGCCAACCATACCGGAGATTAGGTCTATGTTGACATTGTCAAAGTCCGCATCCACGATCCACTGCCAAGCGCGGTGCACTTCTTTTGACAAGTGAGCGCGACCATTTTCTTCCAGGATCGCATCGTTAAAATTCTCGACGCCTAAACTCAACCGAGTAACACCGAGTTCGCGCAGAGTCTTGATCTTTGTCTCGCTCAGCGTTCCAGGCTCGCACTCGAAAGTAACTTCTTCCGCTTTGTCCCAACTAATACTCGCTCGCAAGCGATCAACCAAACTGGTCAACTGCTTGGGCGACAGAAAACTGGGAGTGCCCCCGCCAAAGTAAACGAACCGGAACGGTCGATCGCCCATCACCGGCAACTGACTTACCAACTCGATCTCGCGACACAGCGCTTGAACGTAGCGTTCAATCTCATCGGCGTTCACATTGGTAAACACTTTGAAATAACAAAACTTGCAACGTTTGCGACAGAAAGGAATGTGTAGGTACAAACCTAACGGAGTTGCAATTCCGTCCGCTTGCATTCGTGGAGGCTGGTTCAAGACCGTTTCGATCTGCGGAAGATTCTCGGCTTTCCACTGCGAAAACGGTGGGTAATTCGAGATGAAGTAACTGCCGACTTCGGTTTTCGTAGCTTCTGACATGGGTATTTGCTTTTTATGCGGAAGGCATCACATGCGGTTCTGCCTGGTGCTTCAACGATTGGTAGTTCAAGTCTAACGCAAAGCCGCTCCGAAGCAAAACACAGTCCCTTTGTCGGAAGCAACAACAATTTTGCCTGCCGCCACTGCTGGAGAACCGATGAACGCTCCCTTGATCTCATACATCCATTTTTCGCGACCTGTCTTGAGGTCCATCACGATCAAACGCCCATCCGCCGCGGCGACAACCACGCTGCTCCCTGCAATCACGGGCGAGCTGTCCGCACGTTTGCGAAGCACCACGTCCCAGGCAATCTTGCCCGTCGTTGCATCCAGCGCAAAGACGTGCTTGTTGCGACTGGTGGCCACAACTAAATTGTCCGCCGTCGCCACATTGTTCTGAAACTCCTGAGCCAGCTTGGGATCGAAGAATTGCCAAAGCGGCTGGTTTGTTTCCGAATCGAAAGCGAACAGCCTGCCGCCATGGGTCGGAACAAAGACACTCTTTCCCGCAACGCTCGGCGTGCTACCGGTAGGACCGTCGAGTGGAATGGGTTCGCCGATCGCCTTGCCCGAAGTGACATCCACCACGTGCAACTTGCCATCGCAACCGCCTAAATAAGTTCGATTGCCAGCCAACGAGGCTCCACAGCGAAGCTGATCACCGGTCTCGTATTTCCATTCGAGCGTTCCATCCGACTTCTTCAAACAGTACAGGGTTCCATCTTCCGATGTCACCAGCAAGGTATCGCCAAAGGAAGTTGGACTAGCGTCAATCTGCATGTCAGTCTTAAACGACCAAAGTTCCTTACCATCGGTCGCATCCAGCGCACGCAGCACGCCGTCGTAATCGCCGATGTAGATCCGTTTGTCGATATAGGAAGCAGCAGCCACGAAACCGGTGTCGCGTTCGAGTTTCCATTTTTCTTTGCCCGTTGCCAAGTCGATTGCAAAAAAACGTCCATCAGGATCGCCAACAAAGACAAAGCCGTCGGCGATGATAGGTGTGGCTTCGAATCCGATGCCACCTAGGGGCAACTCCCACAACAACTTGAGTTCGCTAGGCAACTCGGACTTCGTTGCGCCAGTCCCTGCCGAATCGCCACGCCCGAGCGGCCAACTGTCTGCCCCGGCAGTATCTGCCAAAGCCGTAGTGGTAGTCAAAAACAGACTCAGTCCGACTGACAGATATAGTTTTGCTAGATTTCGCATTTGTCGTCTCCCACTCTTTCAAGAATTGCCGAGCGCTTCGATATACAACTGCCGAAAATCGCCTTCCAGCAATGGGCACGGGTTAAAGGTGCCTGTCCACTGTTTCGTTGCATCGATGGCTAACTTAGGCACATCGCTCTCCGTCACTCCACAGCTCGTCAGTTCAGTATGCAACCCTGCATCAGCGGCAAGGTTCTGTACATACTTGGCCAGCGCATCGAAGGGCGACAGGTTTGCCCCAAGGCTTCTCGCCAGCGGCGTGTGAGCCACGTCCCGCCATAATTCCGCATACCATGCATTCACATCTGACGAACGCGACGCGTTGAATCGCACCACGTGCGGCAACATTAAACCCACCGCTTGGCCATGAGTTACGTTGAATTGAGCCGTGAGTGGATTGGCAAGTGCATGCGCTGCACCAAGCATACTCGTTTCGATGGCCAGTCCCGCGAAGAAGGCTCCGAGCTGCATTTGGCCGCGAGCCTCAACATTGGTCGGCTCAGCCAGGACTGCGGGAAAACCCAAACTAAGCAACTGCCAAGCTTGCCGGCTGTAACAAATGCTCAGCGGATTGCGTCGGCGCGTCACATAAGATTCGAGCGCGTGCGAAATGGCATCGATACCCGTAAGAGCCGTGACGCGCGGCGGTTGAGTCACTGTTAGCTCTGGATCAAGCAAGGCCACGCGACAGGCCGCTCGCCGATCGCCACAAGCCATCTTCACATGCGTCTCGGCTTGACTGATCAAAGCGAATGATTGAGCTTCACTTCCCGTTCCAGCAGTGGTGGGCACAGCGATCATGGGCAGCATCTCACCAGTCGCTTTGCCAACACCCCAGTAATCTTCCATGCGGCCGCCGCAGCTATATAAGAAGTTGATCCCCTTCGCGCAGTCCATCGAACTGCCGCCGCCCAGACCCACCAACAAATTAGGCTTGAATTCCCGAGCTACCTCCAAACCCGCTTGGACTTCGGTGGTGGAGGGATTTTCTTTAACGCCGTGAAACGCGGCTACCACAATGCCGGCAGATTCAAGGGCCGCTACGCCGCGAGCAAAATGACCAGCCGTCACCACCCCGGGATCGCTGACCACCAGCACACGATTTGCCCCCAGCTCACCTGCTATCGCGCCCAGCCTCGCGATCTCGCCATTGCCAAAGACGAGACGCGTACTATGTTCAAAATCCACTTTTTCCATTGGGGGCTTTCGCAAACTGCGGGTGGGAATCGGACGGGCGTCTCTCTATCGATTGCCGATCGCTCACTCAAATTATATCTAAACGTGTCCACCCGTCCCACCGCAGCTTCAAGCCTGCCACCTTTGGCACTAGACACTCTTCAAAGTCGGAATCTCGAAACCTTCGCGATTGTTATCTTTAAGCAAAGCATTAGCTTCTGCCGCATGCTCCTCAGTGTGCCGTTCGGTTGCTGGATCGAACGTTAACCATGGCCCAACGACGTACTTAGAACCATCGATGGGCACTCCCACTCCCTCAGCCATGACTGCATGCAGCCGGCCAAAGTGCTCTGCAGCGTCCGAATTGTCGCCAAACCGCCCTGCTTTTTCGTTGAAGGGAACTTCGCTCCCCAAACGATACGAATTGTTGATCAAGTGCCCAAGCACGCAACCGTAGTGCGCATCGGCAGCATTTCCGTTGGCCATTTGGGGATCGCCCGCGCGGCAGGCAGCAATGAATGCTCCCCAGTTGCCCCCCGGTGTCACCTTGCCGGGATCAACCTTCACTTTCTCTCCCGTCTGGCTCCCTTTCGCAAAGTGCTTGCCACCCACAATGCGACCGCCGTCTTCAAAAAAGTATTCATTCTCTAATTGACGTTTGTATCCGTCGTAATCGACGTTGCGGACGTTGAAGAAAACCTGCTGACCATTCGGATACTCAGCGATACCAAACATGGTGTTCGGTGTCTCGCCCTGATCGTTCCACTTGAAGCGACCACCAATTGCCATCGCGCGCACCGGGTGCGTTTGATCGGGCGCGATTGCCCAACGAGCAATGTCTAACTGATGAGTCCCTTGATTGTTCAAGTCACCGTTGCCGGTCTTCCAAAACCAGTGCCAGTTGTAGTGCACCATATTCGCATGAAACTCTTGCACATCAGCAGGACCACGCCACAGGTTCCAATCGAGATTCGAGGGCGGCGAACTGATAGGCTTTGTACCGATGGACCCTCGCGGCTTGCAGCAGTATCCATACGCGATTTTCAGCTTACCGAACTTGCCCGCATGAATCGCTTCATGCAGACCAGCGATCTCAGCACTACTGCGGCTCTGCGTACCATGCTGCACCACGACGCCATATTTCTTCTGCGCCTCCATCGCGATACGACCTTCCGCGACATCGTGGCTCATCGGTTTCTCAACATACACGTGCTTGCCCGCCTGGGCACCCCAAATCGTCATCAACGAGTGCCAGTGATTTGGAGTGGCAATGGAGATCGCGTCGAGCGTCTTGTCTTCAAGCGCGCGACGCACATCCGCTACACCTTGCGGATTCGATTTGCCGCCCGATTTCTCTTTCACAATCTTGATCCCGTTCGCCAGCGCGCGCTCGTCGGGATCAATCACCCACGCGATCTCCACATTCTCCTGCTTGAGCCACCCGTCGATGTGACTTTGCCCACGGCCATTTAAACCAGCCACCGCAATTCGCAGTCGATCGTTAGCCCCCAGTACCCGCGCGGACGCTTTAGGCCCCGTCATCCACATCGCCGCTCCAGCACCACCTGCCAACAACAAGCGGCGACGGTCTAACTGGAGATTGTTTTGATTTACTTGCGCTGAGCGAGTTGGTTGGGGCATCACTGAGAACTCCTGAGGTGGGATTAGAAAGCACGGACCGCATTGTACACTTCTACGCCTCGCAGTTTCGTTTTCTATTCAGCGATTCTCCACTCGTAAACGGCGAAAGCATCGAGCCATTCGTTGATTTGCTGCAGCAGTGGAGTGACCGTCTTCCCTAGTACTTTGTCCAGAGATTTAATTTTAGGGTTGATCGTATTTGGGTGGCACGCTCTGAGGCTCTGCGAAGGGCGTGATTTGATCGACATTAGCCACGCCCTTCGCAGAGCCTCAGAGCGTGCACCCGTACACAATGAATCCCTAAATTAAGCTGTAACGCTGCACTAAGCACG
>JANPLP010000345.1:0-3982 GCA_031426595.1 Planctomycetia bacterium
CGGTCGCCCTCCGGCAGGCTGACCACGATCGGCCATGGGCGACCGGCGGAAACCGCATTGATCAAAGTGGTCATACCAACGGAGGCTCCCACGCCGAGCGCGATGCCGATCGCACCCCCGATGATCGATAACACCACTGACTCGACGAGAAACTGCATCAATATGTCTCGCGAGGTGGCCCCGACAGCCATGCGGATTCCAATTTCGCGAGTGCGTTCAGTAACGCTTACAAGCATGATGTTCATAATGCCAACACCCCCAACGATCAGTGACATGCCAGCGATGGCTGCCAGCATGAGGGTGAGCGTGCCGGTGATGACGCCAAGCACATTGGCAATTTCTGTTGTATTCGCAACTTCGAAATCAGCGGGCTGACCGGGGGCGATTTCGTGGCGATCCAACAGGAGTGAACGCATCTCAACTTCTGCGAGCTTCATGGAATCCGAGCTGCGTGCCGAAGCGAGGATCAAATTCACTGTGTTGAAGTTGCTACCTTGAAGTCGTTTGCGGACGGTTGTGTACGGCATGATCAACACATCGTCTTGATCTTCGCCAACCATGTTCGCCCCTTTCGACTCGAGCACACCGACCACTTCGAATGGAATGTTCTTCACACGGATTTGTTGCCCGATCGGATTGGAAGTTTGAAACAGATTCTTGACCACTGTTTGACCGAGAACGCAAACTTTACTTGCGCTGGCGACATCCCGTTCGGAGAAGAAACTTCCCAAACGCACTTGCCAATTGCGAACCGTGGGGAAGCTCTCATCGACGCCGAACATCTCGCGAGCTGTCCAGTTGCTGTTCCCCGAGATGGCTTGACCTGAGGCGAAGACAACGGGCGTAGCCGCAAGGACGCTTGTGCAATCGCGACTGAGTGCCTGCGCGTCGCTGGGCGTCAGCGACATGATCTGACTGCGGACGCCACCGCGCGCTTGTTCGTTGCCTGGAATAACTACGATTACATTGGTTCCCAAGTTTTTGAACTCGCCTTGAACCAATTCGCTTGCCGACATACCGACCGAGACCATTGCCGTAACGGCTGCGATGCCGATGACGACGCCCAGGACCGTCAAGCCGGCACGCATTTTGTTCTTGGCAAGCGCGCGCAGTGCAATTCGAATCGTGACGGAATCTAGCACGTGAAACAACTCACTTCAAAAATGGGATTACACTCTCTCATTCGAACGTACTCTATTCTAGCTGCTACAGCGGGTCGCGTCCTCTTCCAAAATCAGTTTGTAACCGTTACAAAACCCCACTTAGCTGCTGAACATGCAGCGAAATTGCAATTCATCGGAGGAAAAATATGTCGGATGTAACCGCCGCGCGGATGACTAGGGCCAACCTTCCCAAAGGTGAGTGCTTGTGTGATTATTGCCCCGCCAAGTGTTGTCGCTACTTCGCGCTGCCCATCGACATTCCCGAAACGCTCAAGGACTACGATTACATTCGCTGGTTTTTGCTTCACGAAAAGGCAACTGTGTTCGTGGAAGATGAGCATTGGTACTTGCTGGTCCACACGGTTTGCAAACACCTCCAACCCGATAATCGCTGCGGGATTTACATGACCCGGCCTGAAATCTGCCGTGAGTACTCGACCGATAATTGCGAGTACGACGACGACTGTGCTTATGAAAAGTATTTTGAGACCGCTCAGCAAGTAGCAGAGTACGTCGAGGCGACCGTTGGTCACCCAGGACTAGACGCAATGCGTTCGCCAGAGCCCGCTGGTCTTCCGATTTTGGCTTAGATGAGGAGCGTTTTTCAAGTTCAGGGTCAGACCGTGAGCAGATAGGTCGCGCTTTTGCGGCCTGTCTCAGGATGCACGAGTAAATTTCACGGGCATAGCTCACGGGCATATTTTACGGGGATATTTTACGGGCATATTTGCTGTGCAAGAAGGGTTGGTAGGACACACCGGAAAACTACCGCAGTTGCAATTGAAACTGTTTTGTGGCAAGTTGTGACCAACCTTCACATTGGAAAGCGAGAACAACTATGCCCATCGATCGACGCGACTTTCTTAAATCCATGCTCGCCACGGGTGTAAGCGCAGGAATCACTGCGAGTACGACAACCATTCCTTGCTACGCTGCGCGGCAAGCCGACGCGTTGCCGATTATCGATACTCATCAACATCTTTGGGACTTGACTCAATTTCAGCCACCTTGGCTATCCAAAGCGGACTCGAAAATTTCGGCCAAACATGATGTGGCGGATTACGCGGCTGCGACCGAAGGTTTGAACGTTGTAAAAGCCGTGTACATGGAAGTCGATGTCGCGCCGGCGGACCAGGATAAGGAAGCGGACTATGTGCTGTCTTTAATCGCTGATGGAAAGTCGCCGACGGTGGCTGCTGTCATCTCGGGCCGACCAGGAGAAGCTTCCTTTGCTAAGTACATTGAGCGGCATCGCAACAATTCGCTTATCAAAGGTGTCCGTCAAGTTCTACATGCTGGAAGCGCTGAGCGAGGCTTGTGCGTGCAGCCTCAATTTGTGAAATCGATTCAGTTGTTGGGCGAGATGGATAAGAGCTTCGACCTTTGCATGCGGCCCGCCGAACTCGGCGACGGCGCTTCGCTGGCGGCGAAGTGCCCGGGAACACGGTTTGTCGTCGACCATTGCGGCAACGCCAATCCAGCCGCTTGGCTGCCGCAGGAAAAACAACCCACTGCACCGGGGCATACAGTCGAACAATGGAAGACTGATATGGGCAAGCTCGCAAAATTGCCGAATGTGATCTGCAAGATCTCAGGCATTGTCGCTCAAGTAAAACCAGTCTGGACGGCGGACTATCTCGCGCCGGCCATCAATTTCTGCCTGGACGAATTTGGTTCTGACCGGGTGGTATTTGGAGGCGATTGGCCTGTTTGCAAAATTGGCGCTTCGTATGCCCAGTGGGTGAACGCTCTAAAGGAGATTGTCAGCTCACGGCCGCTCGCGGACCAGAAGAAGCTTTTTCATGATAATGCCGTTAAGCATTACGCATTGAAGTAGGCCATCGCGGCACACGTGATCGGTGGCAGCTCCGCAAGCGTTAAACGTCCGTTCGACGACGCTTCGGACGCTGCAGTTGAGTGGTTGGATTGGAATTCTTTGATTGTGTCGGTTTCGCTGCTGCCACTGCGGCCGCTGGCTTGCTGCGGCGGAACCAACCATGAGGAGTCGCGGCAGCAGCAGGTTGCTCAAGCTGCGAATCCTCCAGCGTCTCGCTCTCGTGCTCGGCGGCCATTGCTCCGTCTGTCTCAGTATCCTCGCTTTGATCTGGATCGAGGAAGGCTAAGCGAACGCCACCGCTCGATCGGCTCGAGTTGCTTGAGGCCGAGTTCACGCTGCTTTGCGCAGGCCGTCTTGAGGTAGCGGGTGCTCGCTGAAAATCACTGCTGATGTCTCCCAAGTATTCTTTGCGGACATCAGGATGTTGCATGATTTCATCCGGACTACCTTCGCAGAGAACGCTTCCCTTGCTGATGACATAGCAGCGATCCACGGTTTGCAGAATTTCGCGAGCGGCGTGATCCGTGATGAGGATTGCGATTCCACGATCACGCAATTTCAGAATGATTTCTTGGATGCTCTGGACCGTAACGGGATCGATCCCAGCGAAGGGTTCGTCGAGCATGACGATTTGTGGGTCGGTAACAAGACAGCGCGCGATCTCCAACCTTCTCCGTTCGCCCCCCGATAGCCGTCCGGCTTTGGAGCGACGGATGTGAGTGATGTCGAAATCTTCCAGCAACTGATCGGTTCGCATGCGTCGTTCGCGGTAAGAAACGCCCAGCAGCTCGAAGATCGCAAGAATGTTTTGCTCGACGGTCAATTTGCGAAAAATGGAAGGCTCCTGGGTCAGGTAACCGATGCCAAGGCGGGCTCGCTGGTGCATGGGGAGCGCGGTAATGGCCCGATTTTCAAAGATTACGTTGCCCGCGTCGGGGCGCACTACGCCGACCACCATGTTAAACGTCGTCGTTTTACCGGC
>JANPLP010000346.1:0-5909 GCA_031426595.1 Planctomycetia bacterium
GCCGATTAGGGCGCCACTAGAAGCAATCATCGGCACAGTCGCGAATCACGATGGTGAAAAACAGCCCACGTCAGCGGTGCATCAAGTGCCCGATTACCTCGTAGGTCAAAGCACTGGAGGTTGGCGTATTCCAATCGCGATAGCCGCGACGGTTGCACTCTTTGCTCTACTTGTCTGGCAAGCGTTAGGGCCATTGAAGAATGTTCAGAACTTATTTGGCTCGAACAATCTAGCGGTCGCTACTCCAGCTAGCGCAGCGGACCAAAAGCAAATCGACGCACTGGAACCTTCCAAAGCTGATCCAGCTACAAGCATAAATGACAAAGTAGGCGACAGAACGAATTTGAATGGTGCGGGAGGTGGCCCGGGACCTGTTATCGCGCACGTCGAATCGCCTAAACAGTCAGAGCCTTTTAAGCAATCAGAGAATAAAGAAATCGACCTCACTGGAACGCAACAAGTACTTGCAGCGGAGATTGAATCACCTGAATTGCCCACTCATGCAGCGCAGGCAATCCCGGGGCTGTTGCAATGGACCCCGAGTAACGGTAGCGAAGCAGAAGCTGTGTTGTTGATGCGATCAACTTCTGCAACGGAAGTACAAGAAGGCGTAGTTGCGGAAGCATCTGCAGTGGCCCGAATGCAACCGCAGTCCGGGATTCCTGGTGGAACCGAGTTAGTTATTCCGCCTTTCATGCGACCGACCTTGAAACTTGTCGGCGTATGCTCTTGGACCGTCTGTGGCCCGACACTGATACAATCCAAACTAGATAAAACTCAAAATCGCACGATCATGGATACGCGACTTTGTCGAGCAATTGTAAAAGCTGAAGCGGACCCGAAAGCACTCGTCGTATCTTCTCCAGCGGGAGTGCTCGAAGTGACGTTCGGGGATGTAACTAGCATGGCTTCTATCGAAGTTGGACCGCGGCGCGCTGCTTTGGGAGCAATTAGTGGTGGGGGAACGTTCAAGTCGGTGGCGATTGTCGTGGCGGTTGAGGGCCAAGTAGCGGTGAGAGTCAACAGTGTGAATGGTGAGCCGAAAGGGTTGAAATTAGCGGTGGGCGAGGGGGTTGCGTTGATTGATGGGCAACTTGTTGAATTTGAACTTGGGACAATTCCGCTTTGGTATCGCGCCACTGCCGAACGGCCTCTCGATTCGCTGGCTGCCGCAGACCTTCATTTGTTACTTAACGCTAACGGCTCGCTTGAGTCGCAACTGAAAAGCTCATGTTTGGATCGCCGGCCTGAAACAGCCGCTTTAGCAATTCAGACAAGCCTGATGTTGGGTGATTGGAGCGGGTTTGCAAAAAACCTACTTGGCAACGAACAGATGCGAAGTCACTGGGAGAGCACGCTTGCGTTGGCAGAACAATGCCTTGCGAGTGAGGCTGCAAACTTTGGGGCGTTGGCGAAAGAATTAGAGGAAGTGTATGGCGAGGCCAGCGGTCCAATAGTGGAGTTGCTGCTAGGAACAACGCCAACCGACGTTAATGAGCCAATACAGAGTTTGCTGTTAGGTAAGCTGGTGAACGCACTTGGCAGCGATAGGCTCGAAGAGCGTGTAGTCGCGACTTATCAGCTAGAGCGATTAACCGGTAAAGACTTTGGTTTTCAGCCTAGTTATCCAAATCGAGCTGCGTTGCAATTGTGGCGTCGTGAGCTGGCTAAGAATTCCAGCACAATGATGCTGCCGATCAGCGACCCTTTGTGGGAAGCAAAGAAGCAACCTCGCGACTAATGCTCGATGACTGGGTTCAATGCAGAGGACATCGACGTACGCGAATTAGTTTTCGGGATCTGGTGACGGCGGATCGTAATTGAATTCCTGCCATTTCACCGCATGGTCCATCGGCTCGATACGCAACACTAAGTCGCCATTTTGAAACAGCCGCACGGTTCCGGAGGACTGGCTGACCACGATCCCTTCCGCTTTGGTCAACTGTGAAATGGCAGCGGCCGCCCAGTGCCGCGACCCAAGCCCTTTCGACAACGTCAAATCTGCGTGCGCGACTTCGAGTATTTGGCGACTTTTCTCGACCACACCCTCAGGAGAAACCACGAAGGCACCGTCCATCTGGGCAATTTCCTTGATGTCTTCGCGGACTTTGGGGTCAAACAAGTTCCGCATTTTGCGACTGTACCCGCGGAGCGGATCGAAGCCGCTATCCTTGCAATGTTGCAGTACCCGTCGTGTATCGCCTACAACGAATAGGGTACCTACCTTCTTTCCCTCGCGACCTTCTCGGCCAATCTGAGTTGCGAGATCGATGACCGTCTTGAGGCTTTTAAGTGGAACACTGCTTTCGAGTAACTGAAGATCGCGAGACGTTAGGCGTCGCATGCGATCGTCGAGCCGAATATGACTAATCGAATCAATTTTCTGATGCTCGAACCCGCTGTATACGGCAATCACGTCACAGTTGCTGTTCAGCACACCGTCGGCGACCGCTTCTAGCAAGGCGTGCTGCAGACGTTCGAGGAGAGGCGATTTCTCTTTGTGCAACGTGAGCGCGATGAGCCCCTCTTGAGCTGCGCCTACGAGATCTTCTTCCAAGTCAGCCGCGACGATGATTTTCTTTACGCTGTCAGGGACCGACTGCCGGAGCTTCTGCCAATCCGTCGCGCCGTCAAGCAATATCAGTAGCGCATCAGCGTTGGTATCAAGGACCAATGCCCCAGCAGATGCCAGCATCAATGTGAATTGTTTTGTATGTCGCTGCGCAACCATTTACTATGTCGAATCCCGTAAGATGCCGCGGGCGATCACATCGAACCAAGCATCGATCGCACGCGTGGCGACGGGGTTCGTGCCCGCCTCAGAACCAACAAGAAGGTCGATTCCATATGGGTCAGGCAAAGCTTGGAGAGCTGGCAAAATTCTCAAACACCCCAGCGGTCTATGTTATCTAACCTGCCGCCATCCGACAATTACCGCTGCTTGGATTCGCTGCTCAAGTCAGCTATATACTGCTTCAATTTGCCGGGCTGAGCCCCGAAGACTCGCTGATTGTAGAGCGCCAAAGCACGCAACGAGTGACCGCGTGGTCCGATGGGCCAGTCGCGTCCCGGTTCAGCCCCGATGGTGCTCAACAGAAACCGGATTGCCTTTTGGACGGGAGGAGACTGAAGTTGATCGTCGGGTAATGTGTAAATTAGCCACTCGAGGACATGCCCCGTCGTTTGAACTTTACGTTCTACCTCCGGTGCATTCGCGCGAGCTTCAAACCAATCGGTACTAAAGCTGCCATCTGGGTTCTGCAGCGAAAAAGCGTATGCCACGAATTCATTGAGAAATTGCTCGGAGCGATTCCAATGTCCGTCGATAGGCAACCCTGCTTGCTTGCGCTGTAGCAGCGAAAATGTCAGTCCCATCAAGCGATGTGTACCACCGCAAGCAGCGCCCACAATCGGCTGGTCCAGTTCCTCGCTGACAAGTTTTTCCAGCGACCAGGTGCCACCTTGATTGTCGCGCCAGCGCTGGTCAGGCTCAAGGTAATACGAGAGCGCGATAAGCTTGAAGGTCAGCTCCGATTTTTCGCGGCAGCTAGCCATTTCATAACGGACCAGATCATTGACCGTGTAAGTGCGTGTTCCAACTTTGATGGGATAAGCCGGCGAGACTTTCGATTGGGCGAGCACAGCAAGAAACTGCCCCTCGTGACCTTGCACTCCGGGGCCCAAGTTCGTTCGGAATCCAGTTTTAGTCGGCTGGAAGATGCGTTGCGTTTTGCAAAGTCCGTTGTAGCTCATCCAACCAATTGCGTTCACGCGCCGGTTACCTGCCGACAATTCGGCTTCAACTCCATACGGTAGAATCGCATGCATGACAGCCCATGGGCTCCGTCGCGCGATGGTTTCTGGGTATTGCATGTAGTATCGCAGCAGTTGGTTGATTTCGTTTCGCAGGCGCAACTGATCGCTATTGAGTGACAGCGGCTGCGTGCTGGCTGGACGATCTGGTTTATTAGAAGTCGACTCGGCGGCGGGAGCATCATACGGATGTTCACCCTCTTGCAGCGGCAGGTCGTCAGGCATGTTTGGCAACACCTTAACACCGTCGGCGCCTCCTGGGCACTCCGCTCCAGTAGCATCCTCATTATCGGATTCGTTTCGGATCCCTTTTGCCTTGGGCTCATTGATCTTCAATGGTTTGATGTCTGAAGGTTTTTGCGAACTTTCGGCGGGTTTGCGGGAAACTTCAGTTGCATTTGATTCTGGCTTTTTAGGAGCCGTTTCACTCTCCAATTGTTTGGGCTTAACGGGCGGCGCAGGGGCCTGCTCCAACGCAAGTTCACCCATTTGCGTGGCGTTCGGGGCGATCTCTTTGCCCGTCGCTTTTGGAGCTGACTTGTCACTCATTAACTGAAATGCACGCAGCACGAACTCCTGGGGCAAGGCTGGACTGGTAGAACCAGAGTCCGCCTTCTTGGGTGCGCTTTGCGACGGCAACTCGCTTTTCTTGTCAGAGTCTTTTTCAGGTTTCGACGGAGTCAATGTCAAAGCAATTTTGACACCCGTGTCTTCCTGGGCGTGCGCGCGGGGAAGTCCGCTGGGACTCGAAGCACCGAGTAACATAATTACTGGAAGGTTTTTCAGAATACGGCGAACATAGCGTTTTGAAAGCATCAGCAGTCGATTCGCAAAAACGGGAAAAAAATAGCTCGAGCTGTACCTATCGGCGTTGTAGTCCCGACACTACCAAGAACGCGAGTTGCGTTGCAGTTATCTCGGCAGATCTGTGTTGGAGTCTTCAACGGTTGCTCTAATATCCGATGTCGTCTTTGCGATATTACAGAACCCCGTCCATGGATGAAATAGCGAACCACACAACTGGAAAACACACAACCAGATTTGGTCACCTAAGTGGAGAAGAGGAGTGCAAATGTCCGCAAACCAAGCGAGCGCAAAGAATCAACCAACAGTGTGCGAGGACTTTAGAATCGCCCAGCAAAACCCCCAAAGAAGGCTTCATGGTGCAGCCTAGCCTGGCGGCCAATTTAACGTTCTCCCTCCAAGGATATGAAAGTGAAGGTGGTCCACGGATTGACCTCCATCGCGCCCGCAATTGACAACGACACGGTAGCCGGAATCCACCAGTCCAAGCTCCTTGGCAATTTTGGGAATCACCATCCACATGTGCCCCAGCAACTCAGCATCGTCCGAGGTTAACTGCACAAGCGATTCGATGGGTTTTTTGGGAATGACTAACACATGGACGGGCGCTTTCGGTGCGACATCGTGGAACGCCAAGCAGGAGTCATCCTCGTGGACAATCTTTGCTGGAATTTCCTTACGAACTATTTTGGAGAAGATGGTTTCAGCCATTGGGCAGTCCACTGAGAGATTGGAGGGCTCTTTTGCTTGCTACTATTTGGACAGGGCGACTAGGGCGGAACACATTTCAAAAAACAAACCCGATGAGCTTGCTCGCGCATCGGGTTCCAAGGTTCAGAGTTTAGCGCCAATCGCGGCTCATCCTAAGCTGCTTTTTCGCTGCGGCTTCGATAATCAACTATATCCCAAGCCATTCCGAGCATTTTCATCAAACGGATCGTTTGGTAGGTCATATCGAATTCCCACCACTTGTGTCCATGCTTAGCCATACGAGGATGCGCATGATGGTTATTGTGCCAACCTTCTCCATAGGTCACGAGAGCCACCCACCAGTTGTTTCGGCTATCGTCGCGCGTTTCATAGTTGCGATATCCCCACAAGTGACTCGCCGAGTTGACAAGCCATGTTGAGTGCAGCACAAACACCATCCGAACGCAGACCGCCCACACCAGCCAAGAGATTGCCAACGGCGTCCCGCCAATTGCGTAGCCAGCTCCGGTGATAATTGCCGAAAGTGCGAAATTCAACGGAAGGAACGCGTACTCGAGGCTGCGCATAAACTTATCGCGTTG
>JANPLP010000347.1:0-2039 GCA_031426595.1 Planctomycetia bacterium
TGAACTCCGCAAAGTCCACAAGCAGTTTTGGCCAGCGGTTGAAGAAGCGATCGATGACCGTGACCGCAAGCTGAACAGCATGAAGCGTGGGGATGAACTGCGCAGCGGTGTGTTGCAGATGGTTAAGGTCTATATCGCGACCAAACGTGTGATCAGCGTTGGTGACAAGATGGCGGGTCGCCACGGTAACAAAGGGGTGATCTCCAAGGTGTTGCCAATTGAGGACATGCCGATTCTGCCCGATGGTACTCCGCTGCAGATTCTGCTCAATCCACTGGGCGTTCCTAGCCGTATGAACGTAGGTCAAATTTTGGAGACGCATTTGGGCTGGGCAGGTGCCAAGCTCGGATTCCAATCCATTACGCCGGTGTTTGACGGTGCCACCGAATCGGTGATCAACGACTGCTTGGCTGAGGCTGGTTTGCCGCGACACGGTAAAGTGCGTTTGATCGACGGTCGAACGGGCGCGCCGATGGAGCAGGAAACGACAGTAGGCTACATCTACATGTTGAAGCTCCATCACTTGGTCGACGACAAAGTGCATGCTCGCAGCACTGGTCCTTACTCGCTGATTACTCAGCAGCCGCTGGGTGGTAAGGCTCGGTTCGGCGGACAGCGCTTCGGTGAGATGGAAGTATGGGCGCTTGAGGCTTACGGTGCCGCTTACATTCTTCAAGAGTTGCTGACGGTGAAGAGCGACGACGTAGAGGGTCGAACCAAGATCTACGAATCGATGGTTAAGGGTGAGAATACGCTCGAGGCAGGCACGCCAGCCAGCTTTGATGTGTTAACCAACGAGATTCGTGGATTGGGACTGAACATGCGTCTTGAAAAACGAAAAATCTAATTGATTCCGCTTAGATTGCGGCGCAGCGGTGATTCGGGGAGCGATCACTGCTGCGAATATCAATTCCAATTGCTCCGTTGCCATCCACATTCGACGAATCAAACGCACTTGACGCTTGGCATGCGGCCCGAGTTGAGATCTAACTGACTCTGACTCGCCCAGTGATGCCGCCCAGTGATGCCATCCCAAAACCTAGGAGCAGCGGTATATGTCGACAGCTGAAACCAGTTACGATCGCGTAAACGATTTCACTTCCGTTAGAATTAGTCTTGCACGTCCGCAGGATATCCGCAGTTGGTCTTTCGGCGAAGTTAAAAAGCCGGAAACGATTAATTATCGAACCTATCGCCCTGAAAAGGATGGTTTGTTCTGCGAGCGTATTTTCGGACCAGAGAAGGACTGGGAATGCGCCTGCGGTAAGTATCGCGGCATGAAGTACAAAGGGATGATTTGCGACCGTTGCGGTGTGAAGGTTACGCACAGTCGCGTACGCCGCAAACGGATGGGGCACATCGAGCTGGCCGCGCCAGTGGTTCACATTTGGTTCTTCAAGGCGATGCCTAGCCGCTTGGGCGCGCTGCTCGACATGAAGACATCGAGTCTAGAGAAGGTGATTTACTTCCAAGACTTTGTGGTTCTCGATCCAAAGCAAACAACGTTGCAAGCGTTGCAGCTACTTAGCGAAGCCGAGTACCGCGAAGCCAAGTTGCAATTCGGTGAGGGTTCATTTGACGCTGAGATGGGCGCTGACGCCATTCGTAAATTGTTGCAAGGATTGGATCTTGCAACCTTGGGCGACGATTTGCGCAAAGAGCTGTCGGAGACCAACAGCAAGCAGCGCAAGAAAGACTTGATCAATCGCTTGAAGTTAGTGGAAGCCATTCGTGACAGCGACAACCGTCCTGAGTGGATGGTGCTGGACGTAATTCCTGTGATTCCACCGGATCTGCGTCCGCTCGTGTTGCTCGATAGCGGCAACTTCGCCACCAGCGACTTGAATGACCTCTATCGCCGAATCATCAACCGCAACAACCGTTTGCGAAAACTGGTCGATTTGAATGCGCCGGAAGTGATCATTCGCAACGAGAAGCGAATGCTTCAACAATCGGTTGACGCTCTGTTCGATAACAATCGCTGCAAGCGTCCAGTTCTCGGCAGCAGCAACCGTCCGCTGAAATCGCTGACGGACATG
>JANPLP010000348.1:0-8294 GCA_031426595.1 Planctomycetia bacterium
ATATACTTTTTGTCCACTGGCCCCTCCTTGGTTACCAGCAGTTTGTCGTATACACCGAATCGAACGCAACCCCAAAGTTAAATTGTGTTGAAGCACTAGCATCGCAAAACCGACCTCTGCAAGAAAAATAAAATGCCCCGCCGCTCAGTCGCTCTTTTAATTGAATCATCGAACGCCTACGCGCGCGGACTGCTGCAAGGAATCATCGCTTATCAGCAACAGCACGACTCGTGGAGCATCTACTTGCCAGAACAGGATCGTGGGGCGACGCCGCCCAAATGGATTCGGAACTGGCGAGGCGATGGAGTCATCGCGCGGATTGAGACTGAGGAAATCGCGAAGGTCGTTCGGCAAATCGGAATTCCCATTGTTGATGTGAGCGCCGCGAGGCAACTGGAAAATATTCCTTGGGTCGAGACCGACGATCGGCTGGTGGCTCGCCTAGCCGCCGATCACTTGATTGAACGAGGCTTTCGGAACTTGGCATTCTGCGGAGACCCAAGTTTCAATTGGTCGATTTGGCGTCGCGATCACTTTATTGAAGCGATCCGAAGTCGCGGTTTGGAGTGCAAAGTATTTGACGCGGCGAGCCGTGCATCCCCGAGTTATTCTTGGCCGCGCGAGAAACGGCGGCTTTCCAACTGGGTCCGCGGCCTCACCAAGCCTACCGGGTTGATGGCCAGCTACGACATTGCGGCTCGGCAAGTTTTAGATGCTTGCAGGGAGCTGGAGGTCATGGTGCCCGAGGAGCTGGCGGTGATTGGCGTCGACAACGATCCGATTGTCTGCAATCTCGCATTTCCTTCTTTGACCAGCGTGATTCCAGACGCGGCAGGGGCAGGCTATCGAGCCGCTGAATTGCTGGAGCAGATGATGTCGGGCGAAGTGCCGGAAGCCGAATCGCATCTGCTTGCTCCGCTTGGCATTTCGACCCGTCAATCGACCGATATTTTTGCCGTAGAAGACCCTGAGATACGTCGCGCTGCGAAATTGATCCGCGAACAAGCTTGTACGGGAATCACAGTCGTCGACGTGCTCAGAGAGATTGCCTTGTCCCGTCGTGTGTTTGAAAGTCGTTTTCGCCGTGCTACGGGGCAGACACCGCACGAAGCGATTCTGACGCAGCGCTTAAAGCGAGTCGAACAGTTGCTGCGAGAAAGCGACTTGTCCTTAGAAGCCATTGCATCCAAGACCGGCTTTGAACATCCCGAATACATGAGCGTCGCCTTTCGCAAGCACTTCCAAATACCGCCTGGAAAGTACCGAATGCAGTTGCGGTCAAAAAGTTGAAACCTGGGTGAGGTTTTGGTACACGTTAGCTGACTCTGCAACCTTCGTCACCTAAGCATCTGCCAAAGGTAGCTGCCGACTCAAGCACCCTAAGCGCTCTCAGATTTTGGTTATCGTAAGTCAGCTATTCATAAGTCAACAGAGCGGTGGCAATGCAGGCTGCAGAGGGCGTTATCCGGAGCCAATATGCTGAAAAAGCTTCGGGGAAGCGGTGCTGGAAATCCTCATCGGCCTTAAGAGTCACGGTGGAGTAAGCCAACCAATCACCAGCTCCGGTCACGTCGCACTCGACAGAAAAAGTGACCGCCGAGTTGGCTTGATGGCTGATCGTGAGCGACTTGCGGTCGAAGCCGTTAAGTAGATAAGGATCGCTGGGACGATTGGCGGTGACGGCCGTTTGATTCCATGGTCCTCCGATTCCTCGCGGCTTGCCGAGCGTCCAAACGTCATCGATGGCACCAACCCACAGAGCAGCTTTGCCATCGTCGCTGCGAACAATATGCGGACTGTTGGCCGCCGTTTGCGACACTCCGCTCAAAATCAGCAAACCGCGATACGAGCAGTAATCGACGATCTGACGATCGTGAGTCGCGACGGCTCGGACTTTGGAAAACCCACCTGCATTCTCGGCGGGGAGTTCATAGAACGTTCCTGCGGCGTTGAATAAATCACGTTCTGTCGCGACTTCACGGCATGCACGGGAGGCTCCCAACGAAGTGTTTAGTCCACCTGATGCATTGGAGCGAGGCAAACGCCAGCGATGGCCGCTGTCATCAACGTAAATAACTGACGCTTCGTCAGCCGCCAGGACGCCGTCGGGAATCGCCGCATGGGTTCGCTCGTAGTTCGTCGCTGCCGCATCGTTCACTTTGCGAAGCTTCAAATCGCCGTCGAGTTCGTACAGAGCAAGTTCATTGTTGTTGCGAGCAGAATTGTTGTTCGGAGAGTTGGCTGGAGACGTGTTTATAGAAGTTGCAGCGGCAGGTTCGCTTGCAAGAAAGTGCAAAGTGCGTTTGTTTTCGCCTCGCGCGCGGACGGTTCCACCGCTCAGCTTGGTTTCCGTGGGGAGTGCCAATCCGTCGAACTTCGAATCCGCTACAGCGGGGCGTTCATCCAAGTTACTGAACGCAAATTGCACGGTCAGCCGCGTGGCTGGCTGATCGCATTTCGCTCGAATCCAAGCCGCTTTCGGTGCGTCGCTCAAATCGATCCATTGGCTCGCACCTGCGAGCAGTTTGACGTCCTGTAGCTTTTTCCATTGATTAGTCCCGTCGACATCGATCTCGAGCGTCAGCTTTACGGGCCGGCGGGATGCATGAGCCAAGTGGACGCTGCGACGATCGAACCCGCTAAACAAAAACGGCTCGCTGACTGCGTTATCTTTCACATCGTCATTCAGCCAAATTGCCCCTCGACCAACGACTGGCCCGAGTGTATCGAGTTGTTCTGGCTGTAAAAACCAAAGGTTCGATTGCGATTGCGGTGCTGCGATTTGACCTTTGGCTTTACGTTTATTCAGGAACTCGCTTTTTGCAGTATCGTCGCAGCCCAACACGATTTGATCGCGCCAACGACAGAAGTCACCGACGACTTTGAGATAGCTGCTTCGCGGCGCTATGCCGGCTGAGTTAGAATGCTGGAACGATTTTGGGAACTGCCAGAACATGCCGTGCATGGTCATGAGCAAATGCTCTTCCCCGATATCTCGGATGCGTGGCCACTCAGTGTTCCAGCCATGCGCGCCATCGTAACTGTGGGACGCTTTGGGCAAGCGGTAGGAGTGCCATGTACCGCCATCCAAGCACATTAAAATCAGCGATCGATGATCCCAGCCGATGCTCCAGATGGGATCGGTCGTGTTCCCGTCGCCCTGAATTCCGGCTGGTCCGGTGACTTCGGTGAATTGATTGCGGCGCACTTCGGTCCATCGATCCGCCTCACCGTCCCATTCCGCCAGCACGCCGCTCGGCACCTCTGGTCGCTTCAAAGCCTCCGCTCCATGCTCACCGTTATTCGCGTAGACAATTCGACCTTGTCCCGAGTAAAGCCCTTTGCCGTGATAGCCCGTCAGGTCCGAGTGGCGACCTTCTTTGAGTTGTTCGTCGGCCCACAGCTCATTGACTGCAAGGGTCTCAACATCGATCTCGTACAGTCCTTCTTCCATCGAAGCACAATAGATTTTGTTGGCGGGATCGAACAAATGCCGAGCGTTCCCAGTTGGGCGACCGAACATTTGCGAGTAGGGAATCACACGCACCTTGCCCTTCGAGTCGATCGCATAAGGCCCGATAAACAACTGCTGCGATTCGGCGTGAATCATGCGATTGGCTGGAGTACCTCCGATACTCTCCGGCCGCACTTGTTGCTCCAGATTTTCGGAGATTTGGTACAGTTTGTCGGTCGACCCCTGAGGCTCGTGTGGTCCATAGGTCACAACCCACAAGTGGCCAGCCCAAGGCACAACCGCTCCCGTCCCGCATTCGTTTTCATTGTTGAACATCGCCAAGTGTGGATAGATGCCCGACACTCGAATCGGTTCTTGGCCTTGGCACTCAGCCCTCAAGTTACTTAACAACCACGCGATCGCAATATTAAGCATCGCAGTACAGAAAACAACTTTCAGCCAAGCTGAGTTACCGAAGATCGCATCGCAGAGTGCATTGCGCGCAAGTAGATTCACGACAGCTGACTTAGAATTTGAATGCATGGCAAACACTTTAGGTTGAGTCCGCATGAGTTTTGCGAAGCAAGTAAACAAAGGGGTGAAGCAGTCGCTGGACCAGTTCGAAGCGCAGTATAATTGTACCAAGTTCGATTCGACAATCAGCGGAAAGCCAGCCAAGCGGTAGATGGAGGCTCGGCTCAATAGATAGGTACTTGTGGAACGGGCGGAGTCATTTGAAGCGACCGCTTGTCGCGCTACGCGGAGGACGCGCTCGCCATCGAAATACACTGGGACATTTCACCTAGTTTCGTCAGTGTTACCACGGCAACTTCGCGAAGTGAGACCTAAAGCTCTATTTCGTTCGCCCTTACCCATTCACGGATCACAGCTTCAAACTGCGGAGCTGACTTTCGGCTTAGTTCCAATGCGTGGGCGACTAACTTGCGTACATCCTCATCTTGTCCAAGCTTCAAATGTAAATCTGCAAGCGTCATTAGGTTACCGACATCCTGATAGTTTGTCAGTTGAACAAGCTGTTTGGCTGGAACGATTGCGCTCGCGAACTGGTTTGTCTCCGAATAGGCGATTATCAGCCCTCGTAGAGCATCGGTTTGTCGCGGATTGATTCTTAGGGATTCGCGATAGTGGGCAATTGCTTCAGGAAAGTTTCCTGCGCGGGCCAGCGCCTCGCCCCAAAGCGATTGTATTTTGCTGTTGAATGGTTCCAAGAGATCTGCCTGACGATACAGTTCCGCCGCCCGCGGGTAATCCTTGTCGAGCATCGCAAACCAGGCAAGCATCGACCAACCATACTGATCGTCAGGTTCCAGCTCATTAGCCTTGGCCAAAAGTGCGTTGGCCTTCAACCGATCTCCAAGCTTGGCCGTTACCTTGCCCAATCTCCCGAGCGCGTCAGCATTATTGGGCTGAACTTCAAGCACTTTTGTAAATGCATCCCGTGCTTCGGCATCTCGATTCGAAGCGCTTAGGCGTTCGGCTAACCTGAAGTCAGCATCAAGCTTTGTTTGAACGGTGATATATTCCCTCAATCTTGATCTAGCTACTTCGGAAGTGGGGCGTACGATGAGCGCCTCTCGAATGGCCGCAATCGCGCCACGGTAACGTTCTTGTGCAATGCACTTGTCGGCTTCGCTCAGCCAATCGTTCACAAGTTGCTCTTCAATCACGGTTGCTCTCTGAGCATCTTCGTCGGTTGTTTGAGATCGATGCCACGCGAGCAGAACTTCTTGTGTTGCAACATCGTCTACCTCGATCCGATGCTGAGAACGCCTAGCCGGAGGTACATAAGAATCGTCTGCTAAATCGAAGTTAACATTGATTTTGACATACTTTCGCATATGACATTCAACACACTTATCCTGCACCGCGACTGGCAATTCGAATCGTTTGTCACAATGTTCTGGCTGGTGGCAACCACTGCAATTCGATTGAAAGCTTGTACCCTCAGCAGGCTGATCCGTCCGATGTGGATCATGGCAGGTGATACACGTCATTTCCGATCTACTAAAGCACTTGCTCTGCCTCAAGTATTCGATTTGATTTGCCACATGGTCGTCCTCTTGATAGGCCGGGTCGACTGTTTTGTAGAAATCGTCCAGTGTCTTCCCGGGGCGATAGGTTAGCGCCGGTCCCCGGTGGAGAATGGAATTTCCATGGCACTGAGTACAAACTTCGATCAATCTCTCACGCGGTAATGAAGACGGAAGCAATATTTGATGGGATTCCTTCTCAGCAGGATAACTGCGATGAAATTCAACATGCTCTTTTCCTGGCCCATGGCACCGTTCGCACGTCACACCGAGAATCAATTCCTCGCGACGGTATTCTGCGATAGTGCCAGGAACATGCTCAAACCACGTGTTATGACATTCGAAGCAGCGTACGGTCAGCGCTCTGGCCCGATCTCCACCGCTATCGCGATCAAAGCCGCTTGCACCCCAGCAGTCATTGGCGTAAACCCACGCGACCGGCAGCTCCCACATGGTATTGTCAGAGTGCCATGAGAGGTAAACTTCGTCTGAGCTCTTTCCAGCGCCGACGATCAGATCGATCGAAGATTGAGTTGCTAACTGACTGCTGCTCGAAGTGCTTTTGGCGGTTTGAAAAAAACGGCCATCTTGCTCAGTCATTTCAAATTGAACGCCGCTTGAAGGTAACTCAAAAGTGTTGTTCCCGGGTGAGAAACCTCGAGGCATAGTCTTGGCATTTGGAATACGACAAGTGCGGAAATGACTGCTCGACAAGCACTCTTCCACCCGATCAGCATGGCATTCGCTACAGGTTTGCGGTCCGACATAGCCAGGGTTCACAACACGCGGCATCACAAAAGGTTCAATTTCCAATTTAGCAGGAATTAACGGCGGCGATTTCTGCAAGGCGCGAGGCGGAACTTGAGCGGCTTTTTCATGACATCCGACGAGGACGAGCACCACGGTTAAGATTGGTACAGCACAGCACCTGCCAACGGGTGAAAACAGCAAGCGACTAGAACTTCCGTAGCTGGAGCTCATTCGCCACTCCGCTGGACAATTGTAAGATATTGATCGGCATCCACCTGTAGGGGTTTTGATGTCGTACCATCCGGCCAATGAACCGTCAGCATTGCCGTTTCGCGCTTTGATTCATTTGGATTCGAGACTGGCCAAGCGAAATGCAGTCGTTGTTGATTCTGTGAAAGATAACTTCCGCCACTGAATAACTGTCGCGCCATCAAAGTCTCACCTGTCGCCAACACCACCGTGGTGCCTACAGGAGTTCTCGGGCATTTGACGCCAACGAGTGACAAAGTCAACCAATGTGAGGAAGCCATTCCCGTGTTTTCCGTCAGCACCGGCGGGCCAAACAAACTTGTACCCACCAGATCAAGGTCACCATCATTATCGAGATCGGCTGTTGCCAAGCCTCTTCCCACGCGAGCCTCGGTAAAGTAATTGCATCGAGGTACCAACTTCGTCAACTTATTCCCGGCATCGTTCTGAAGGTAAACCGCCCGTTGCTCCATGCTACCCAAGTCCGGATTGTAATGAACATGGCCGCTGGTAAAAGCAATATCTTCGTCTGCATCGCCATCGAAATCGGCAGCCACTACACCGAATGCGACGACTTGCATATCGCTGCGGTTCAAGCCAACTTGCCGACTGAGATGATTGAAATAGTCTCCGTCAGCATTAACATACAGCGCCATAAGTTCATGTTCAAAGTTCGTGACAAACAAATCGAATTTGCGATCAAGATTAAAATCGAACATCGCAATACCCATGCTCCCATTTGCAACCCCAGCATAATCAAGGGCAACCCCAGACCTCAGTCCGTGTTCGTCAAACCTTCCTTCTCGCTGAGTAAACAGGAAATTCGCGATAAGGTCGTTGGCAACGTACAGTCCAACTCCATCGCCAGCATCGAATTCGGCAGCAAGCATTCCCAGCGTTTTCGAAGGAAGTGGACTGCTCAGGAGAGAATCTTCGAGACTAAAGCAACCATTGCCCTTGTTAAGAAATACAGAATTCCGCATACCATCGAAGACATTAGGAGAACAAACATCCGGCTTTCCGTTCTTCGCTTTGCAGGTCTGATGCGTCTCGAAGGTCCAATTCACATATGAACCTAAGCACAGATCAAGCTGCTGGTCACCATCAATGTCAATCCATGCCGCTGCTGTTGTCCAGGGTGCGTGCAACAGCCCTGCGGAAGTGGTGACATTTAGAAATGTGCCATCGCCCAAATTGAGGAATAGCATCACACCACCGTAGCCATAGACCAAAATGTCGCCAAATCCGTCCTGGTCAAAATCCACGGACGACACACCGTGCGTGTAGAGACTCTCTGACTCGATGCGTGCAAAAGCTGAGTTGTCGCGAAACTCCCATCTTCCGTCACCGCGCATCAACTTCGCTGATTTGCCAAGTACTTTTTTGTTTTGTACATCGATCTCCCCGCCGCGTGGAAAAAACAGATCGCTGCATCCGTCTAAATCGTAGTCCAAGCAACCCACGCCGCCTCCAACGATCTCAAGAATGCAATTCAAACCCGCATCTCGACCGTTACTGAAGTTGCAATTGGCGAACGGTGCCGAGTCGCGAGATTCAAAGGAAGCGGTCGCCGTCGACGGTTGCTCGGCAGCCGAAACAGGCAGACTGTTCGTTTGAGTGTTATACTTGCAACTGCAAGCGACGCAAAACCAATAAACACACAACAGCCATCTGCAACCCACTACAGTGCTGCTGTTATTCAAGCGGACTGTGTCGCTCTGCGCTAATCGTTGCGAGTAATGCTTTAGCACGCGCACAATTCGGGTCCACCTCCAAGATCTGGTCAAGCA
>JANPLP010000349.1:0-5651 GCA_031426595.1 Planctomycetia bacterium
ACACGCGAAAATCAAAGCGAATATCTTGCCAGAGCTACCCGCAGTTATCCAGGCCACTTGCAGCCACTTGCCCCGAGAACTCCATCTGCCCCGCCGATCGGATTATGATTTGCGATGCTACATGCACAACGACATTGACCAAAGCCCATCCAGCCACTACGCTGAACGTCCTTTTCAAAATTTGCACCACCACACCGTATAGAGAATCAATATGGGAACCGAGCGCACTCGCGAACTTCGCCGTCGTCGTCACCGCAAGAAAGCGGTCATTAAGCTGACCAAACGAGCCGAAAAGGGAAGCAAGGCCGACAAGACCATCGTCGCGGATAAGCTTCGAAAGTTGACACCCGGTGCCTCCGTCATCATCGAACGACTCGGTATCAAGTAAAATTCGTTGCGTAAACTTGCGTAGCAACGCAAACAAGCCAGTTGCTGAAGCAGGCCAGTTGCTGTCGAGCGAACCAAAAATGACACGAAGGCTCAGCCCCCGCTGAGCCTTTTTGCATTCGTGCAGCGAACTATCCTCACGCGGCAAGCTCCCTGGACTAAAGCTGCATCGATAAGCGGGCCGGTCGATCAGATGCCCGTCGACAGGATTGCTAGTCGAGTTAACCCTGCATCAACAATGCGGATCAAGCCTAAATGCCAGCAGACTGACTTTGTCAGCCAGTCTGCAGTGCAATCGGAGTTCGCAGTTCCCAGGAGTTGACTGCGTCGGGGCCAGCAGGCTTAGATCAATCCAACGGTTGCAAAGTAACCGATGGCAGCGATCGTCATAGGAATACCGTAAGGCAGAAGCCGCATCCGAGGCTTTCGCTCTTGAGCGATGTCGTACAGCTTGTCAGCATCCTTAACAGTCGCGATCTCTTGAAGAATTGACTGAGCTTGAGTGAAGTGCTTCCACCAATCTCCACTCAATGCAATTTGGCAGAGCGCCATAACGCCGCCCACAATGGTTGTAGCGACAAAAATCCACCACGTATGCTCGATGTGAACAAAGGCGGCGATACCGGCGAGCAACTTGACGTCGCCTGCTCCCATGCCACCGATCAAATGTAGGAAGAACAGCAATGCGAATCCAAATACCGTTGCTGCTAGGCTCCAACCTAATCCACTCCAACCGCCAACCGCTGCACTGTAAAGCCAGCCAGCTATGACTAGAGGGTAGGTAATATTATTGGGAACCTTGAGGTACATGCCGTCGATAACCGCGGCGATAACAAGTACGACGGATACGACCCACATGGCCCAGTTATCCATCAGATGTGAAAGAATAAAGTCGATCGTCATGAGCAATTTTCCCGTGTGACCAAGTGAGGCTGAGTGGTCCCAATTCCGTTCAGTTTCAAAGTGTTCGTGGCCAAGTCGTCTAACGCAGGCTGCAGACCCAAATAAGCAAAGCCGAAATCACGGTACCTGCAAAGCATACCAGTTCCCAAATTCCTGCAATGGACTCGGCTGGCATGAGACATGGAACCATGATCTTTTCCCTGAACCTTTCGTCGATACTTGGATTGCATAAAAACAAGTATTTCAGCGGCCTCTAGCCCGAGGGCAAGAACCGCTGAAACACTTTGCTTTGGACCGCGGAAAGTGCGACTGCTACCGCCCGCCATCCATTGCATCTTACTGGCTTGATCGGCCCGCAAACCAAACTCGGCTGCGTGGCATCAAGCCATGAACGCATTCAACTGCGACTAAATTACAGTTGAGCCGAAACGTTGGTGAAGGTCGTCTTCGCGTTAGTACCAACCGTTTGGATGGCTCCCAAGCAAACAACAACAATCAGAGCGAGCATCACTGCGTATTCAACTGCAGTTGGGCCGTCTTCAGACTTCAAGAAACGATTGATCTTCTGTGCGAAATTCTTCATGGCATCTCTCCAAAGGTAAGTCGCCCAGCGGGGCTGGGGAAACAACAAGGAACAACTGTGAAGGCTGGATCTCAAGGGTTCGCCACAACCACTTGAACCATGCGATTCACAACAACTTCTAGCCTATTCTCGCAATCTGCGGACAACTCAAGATGAATGCGAAAGCGATGTATTCGGCTGTCAATTGAAAGATAGGACAGATTGCGTGGTCGTCAAACTTTGACTTTCAATAATTCTTATAATTTGCGTAATTTTGACAATTATTTGATTTAAGATACGTGAAAAATCGTCAGAGCCGCGCAAAGTGAATCGCACCTTTAAAGAATTCGCGCTCTACACTCGCGCCTTAGAGTCGAATGAGCCGCGCTGCGTGACAATCCTTTCACTTGCGACTTACGAACTTATGTTGGTGTGTAAGAGTTTCGGACGGGGAATATTGCATCCAACATGCCGCCACTACACACTTCGCTTTAGAAGCTACTGCAGCATCCTTGCTGGTCAGTAACGAAATGTACTTGCAAGTGAGGGTTTCCCGAGCCTAACTCAGGAAACTTAACCTAGGAAACTTAACTTAGGGAGAGCGACCGTGTCCGCTTCTACAACTGATTTGAAACGTTGGTGAAGGTTGTTTGTGCGTTGGTGCCAACCGTCTGGATTGCCCCCAGACACACCACCACAATCAGCGCTAACATGACTGCATACTCAACTGCAGTCGGGCCATCTTCGGACTTCAAGAAGCGTTCGATTTTTTGTGCGAAGTTTTTCATTTGCAGTAGCTCCAATTGTCTCGCGATAACATAACCCGCATTCACAGAGTCGCTACACGGGCATCGACTCAGCGGGCGGACTTCTGAAATCTAGGTCGAACGGCTACCGGACAACTCCCGGTGCTGCAAAAACCTGGATTAAAAGGTCCGCTTAGTCGCGCCCACTCCGCTTAATCGCACTAACCGCTAAAACTAGGTGTAGTCCGCCGGTGGATTTGGTTTCCGTGGGAGGGCCGCCCTGGTCGAACTCTCGACGAAAACGGCCTGATAGCTTAGGAGCGCAACCGCCTCTCGAGCCTCAATTTTTGTGTTAAAAACTAATTTCCACTCGAGTTCACATGGTCAGGTCAAAACTCCCTAGCGACCCCTGCCTGCTCATGGTCGATTGCCGAACCCTCGCCACTCAACGCAAGCAACTCACTGATGCGCCGCAGATCCAGTTTCATTTTACTCACCCTCGCCATGTTGGCGGTCATTGTCAGCCACCTGCCGTATGCGTTGCAGTGGGATCCGGAACGTAATTTCGTACTCTTACCATTGCCGGTAATTGCGCTCTGCCTCGCCTTCGTTCAGCAGCGTCAAGCGATTTGGTTAATAGCAGCCAGCATCGCGACCTTCATCGCTTGCGCGATCGCTCAAAATAGTTGGCAAATCGCGCTCATCGACATCATCTTCAATACGCTCGCCGTCGCATCTTTGGGTTGGGCCTACGGTTTGCGTCAATCAACCGATCAACGCCAAGCCGCCGCTTGGAAACGACTGACCGCGCGGCTCCAGAAGCAATCCGAGCAACTGCGTAGCAGCGATTCGCGACTGATGACGGCCATCCAAACTCAGCACGATGCTCAACAAGCTTATCTGCAATCCGAAGCGGAACGCCAGACACTGCTAGAGCATCTGCCGGTGTACGTGCTGCAAAAAGATATGGACGGTCGTTTTACATTTGCCACCCAGTCGTTTTGCAAGCTGCTCGATCGCGATCTCTCGGAGGTACTCGGCAAAACCGACCAGGACCTTTTCCCCCCCGAAACCGCCGAAAAATTCCGCCGCGATGACTTAGCGGTAATGGGCGCAGGAGCCGTTTTCAATGACATCGAAAAGACTCAATTGCCCGACGGCCGCCGCAGCTACATGCAAGTTCGCAAAGCGCCGCTACGAAATGCGGAATCGGAGATCTGCGGCGTCCAAGTCATCTTTTGGGACGTCACCGACGAGTTCACCAGTCGGCTTGAACTTCAGCGCATCGAGTCGCTCGCACACGCGCTAATCAATGCGGCTCTTGATGCAGTTTTAATTGTCGACACGGCAGGGCACGTCATGGAGGCCAATCCCGCTTGCGAACGCATCCTGGGTTACACCGCCGACCAACTCGAATCCCATCCACCGCTAGGCTCAATCATGCAGCCAGCGGCAAGTGACGGAAAGGAGGCTCATGAAGTAACCGATCTACAACTTTCGGAGACCTCCAACTTCGTAAGTCGCGGGCCGCTCAACCGATTGCTCAAAGATGCTACGGGACGTCGCATCGAAGTTCGCTTGCGTCGCAGCAATGACAACTGGTTTGAAGCTGAGATTTCCGCTCATCCACTCACCATCGAAAATTCTAATGGCTGGGCAATCTTCATCCGTGATATCACGCGCCGAAAAACCACTGAAAAGGAACTGCGAACCGCTAAAGAAAACGCCGAGCAGGCCAGTATCGCGAAAAGTGAATTTGTAGCCAACGTCAGCCACGAACTGCGAACGCCGCTAACCGGTATTATCGGCTTGCACGAGTTGTTGCAGAACACAGAGATGGACGACCAGCAGCGTGAGTACCTTGACCTGGCGCGACTATCGGCCGGTAACTTATTGACGTTGATTGATGACTTGCTGGACTTTTCTAAGATCGAGTCGCATCAATTGGAACTCGAGAATGCACCCTTCTCGTTGGTTGAGTGTATCGAAAAATCGGTCGTCTCCGTCGCTGCACGAGCCCAATTGCGAGGCCTCGATCTGCTTATCGATCTCGCACCCGGCCTGCCTGAATGGGTTGTCGGTGACAGTCAACGGCTCAGTCAAGTCATGCTGAATTTGATTGGCAATGCGATCAAGTTTACGGAGCGAGGGGCTATTCGACTCCGAGCTAGTTGGACTTCGGATCAATTGCCTCGCATGGTGCGCATCGAAGTTCACGACAGCGGCATTGGTATTTCGCCCCAACAGCTAGAGATCATTTTCGATCCGTTCCGACAAGCCGACAATAGCACCACACGCCGCTACGGCGGCACTGGGTTGGGACTTGCCATCTGTCGGGAACTGGTGACGCGCATGGGCGGTAAGATAGATGTCACCAGCTCCCCCGGTGAAGGCAGTTGTTTTTATTTTGAAGTGCCGCTTCCGCTTGTGCGAGAATCAACTCTTAAACTCGCAAGCCCTGAATCAGGGGAGATGGATGCCGACGCAACCGTCGTACTGGCGATTCCCCATGGACTCCAGCGCGCAATCTTGGCGCGCGAGATCAGACGAGCGGGGTTTAGAGTGAATGAAATGTCTGTCGAACAGCTCGTCGAACGCGAGCCCGCGGATCTATTCGATGCAGGCAATCATACGATCGTGGTTACGGATTACCGCGAGCTGACAAGCTGTGACATAAAACATCCACCCGTGGTGGTGAAGTGGATTTTTCTGATCCCCTTGTCCTACTCGCGTCCACGTGTGCTGCCAACCTGGCTGGCTTATGCCAATGTCGCTTGGCTGGCCATGCCCTCGCGCCGCGCCGATCTGGTGGACTGCTTACAAAACAAAGTCCCGCAAGCAGCCAGTACCCAGATGTCAACCTCTTCAACTCAGCGATTGACGGTTTCCACACAGGCCGCACACATTTTGCTGGTGGAAGATAGTCCCATTAGCCAAACGGTGCTAAGCGACATGCTGCGAAAGCTCGGCCACTCCGTCGAAGCAGTCGGGACTGGCAAAGATGCCATCGCTCGCTGCGCTCAAAACCACTACGACCTGGTGCTGATGGACAT
>JANPLP010000350.1:0-3791 GCA_031426595.1 Planctomycetia bacterium
CCCTTCGCAAAGCCTCAGGGCGTGCCACCCTGTTCGCAAAGCAAAGCCTCAGGGCGTGCCACGCTAAAACATAATGTGGACAAAGAAGTTGGGAGGTTTTGCAAAAAGATGCGAGGCAAAAAGATGTTTAAAGTGAAAAGATATGGGTGGTGAAGTGAGTGTTGGTTCACTTTTTCTTTGTCGGGGTTAGCTGGCCTTGGGCGATGGGGAGCGAACCGGCGTAGAGGCCACGGATGACTTGGGTCATGTGGGTGAGGTCAAGTCGCTCCCATTCGTCGCTGGGTTGGTGATAATCACCGTGCAGCGAACCGGCTGAAAAACTGTGCGCGATCACACCTTTATTGACGAAGGAATAATTGTCGCTGGCTCCGTAGAGTCGCGCGCTCAGTGTTGGATGTTCGAACGTTTCGACTCCTACGCGGCGTGAACCTGAGGCAAACACCGAACCCAAATTGGATTCGGTCCAGCCTGTCATCCAGATCTTGTTGCGAGCCCCTTCCTCGGGACGACCGATCATTTCGATATTGATTCCCGCGACCAAGTTCTCCAGCGGCCAAGGGGAGTCTTCGACAAGTTCTTTCGATCCCAGGAGGCCGCGTTCTTCGCCCCAGAAGGTCATGAAGATCGCTGAGCGTTTGGTGCGAGGTTCAAGAGCTCCGAAGGCATCGGCCAGTGTTAATACGGCAGTAACACCGCTCGCGTCATCGTCGGCGCCGTTGAAAATCTTGTCGTCGCCAGTGCCGTTTCCGCCCAAGTGATCGAGATGCGCCGAGTAGAAAACGGCTTGTTTGCTCAGTTCCTGGTCGCTGCCTTCAATGACGGCCACCACGTTGCGAACCGCGGCTTTTTCCTTGATCATCGCTGGCAGTTCAACTTTGCACACGCTCTCATCTTTCCAACTATGTTCAGCGACCAACAAGATTGGGATCTCGATTCGTCCCCGTGGATTATCGGGTCGCGATTCGGTCTGCAATTGCAAAGCGGCTTTCCATAATTCGCTGGTCGACGCCGTGACTACTAGCAACGCAGTGACATTCTTCGCGGCAAGCGTAGCGGCGCGACGACGCAGCAGCGACAGCGGGTTCGCGGTGGCTTCATTGTTATCCCAGATCAGCGTTGCTGGTCCGGCGTGTTCCTTGGGAAGCGAGCCTTCTTTGTCGACAAGCGGTACTTTGCCTTCGAACTGAAATGCTTCGACGCTCGCGTTCAGCAGAGTGAAAGCCGGAGTGCGTCCATCGGCGACTTGGAAAACGCAACCCGAAGCGGGCGTGCGCACTGTGTCCACTGAGGATTCGAGGAAATAGCTCCCTTCAGGCCCCAAACCCTTCGCTCCGGCGGCGCGAAAACGCGACGCGACGTACGCGGTTGCGATCGTAAACTCTTTTGACGGCGTCCCGCGTCCCGCCAATTCGTCCGACGCCAGGAACGAGATCGTGCCCGTTACACTTGGCTCGGTCACTCGTTCTAGCGCCTTGAATTCGTCTGCCGTTAGGTCGGCCAGTTTCGAGGTGGTTGCATCTTGAGCGGCCGCACAGTTAGCGAGGACGAGAATGGAACAGAGCGCGATCGACAGTAACTTATGCATTAACGGGCTTTCCAAAGTTCGTGAAGTTTGAAAAAGTTCTCGCTTCAAATAGTACTCGCTTTGTCGCGGCATGTGACGCAGTGAACAGTTTGGCGGAGCTGAACGGTCGGGAAAACGGGGCGCAAGCTGGAGATGTATCCGCAGCGGTAGTTCGCTTTCCGTGGGCTCCCTTTGAAGGACGCTGGCAAACGCCTAGAATGTGCCTTTTGTTGAGGACACTTTGCTGGAAAATCCCGCGTTCCGGCACCGACCGTTGCAGGAACAATCGTGGCAGAAACAGTTGGACGGATCTATGCATAAAACAAAAGTGGCCATTGTTGGCATGGGTACCGTTGGCAGCGGGGTGGCTCGTTTGCTGCTGGACCATGGCGATCGAACTGCGCGGCACGCTGGAAGAACCCTGTGGCTGCAGAAAGCCGTTGTGCGGGATCTGCGAAAGTCCCGGCAATGCGAGCTCCCACCGGGCGTGCTGACCGATCGGCTCGATGATGTGCTTGAGGACGAAGAGATAGAAGTCGTCGCTTTGTTGATGGGTGGCCTCGAACCGGCTCGCTCGGTAATGCTCAAGTTATTGGACGCGGGCAAAGACGTGGTGACGGCGAATAAGGCGCTGTTGGCGGAGCACGGCGCGGAACTGTTCGATCGAGCTCGATTGTTGGGGCGATGCATCGCTTTCGAAGCGGCGGTGGCGGGTGGCATTCCAATCATCAGCAACATCAGTCAGTGCTTTTCAGCCAACCAGATCACATCGTTGCAAGGAATCTTGAACGGCACAAGTAACTTCATCGTTTCGCAGATGGACGATCAGGGTTGGGATTACGCGCGAGCGCTCAAAGAAGCTCAGCGGCTCGGTTATGCGGAAGAAGATCCGACAATGGATGTTGATGGCACCGATGCCGCGCAGAAGCTCGCTATCCTGGCTCACTTGGCTTTCGGAGCTCGGATACGTTGGCAAGACATTCCGCGGCAGGGCATCGATCAACTGGACATACAAGATATTCACTTTGCAGGCGAACTGGGATATCGCATCAAATTGATCGCGCAAGCCCGGCTTGGAGCACATGGATTGGAACTGAGTGTTTCGCCGACATTGATTCGTTCCGGCCGGCCGCTCGCTGAAGTCCGTCGCAATTACAACGCGATCAATGTTGTGGGTGACGCAGTGGGGGATATCTTTTTCCATGGCCAAGGGGCGGGTCAGATGCCAACGGCATCCGCAGTGGTCGCGGATATGATCGACACGGCTGTCGGTCGCACACCGATCACTTTCAGAACATTGGAACTGTGGAGTAATCGCGAGTCGCCGGTCTCGATTCGTCCCGATGACGATATGCCCAGTCGTTATTATTTGCGTCTCACTGTGGCGGACGAACCGGGCAGTTTAGCCAAGATCACTTCGGTGCTTGGCGAGCATTGCATATCGATCTCGTCGGTGATTCAGCATGAACCCGATCCGCTGTCAAAGTCACCTCAAGTGCAGTTGGTGATCATGACGCATGAAGCGCCTGAAGGTGCAGCGCGTCGCGCCGTGGAAAAGATCACGCAGCTACCTGTTGTTACCGGACCGAGTGTGCGAATGCGAGTGATGAAGGATGTCAAAGTCTGAGAACCGTAAACTGGC
Organism: Planctomycetia bacterium; assembly: GCA_031426595.1. Classification (GTDB taxonomy): domain Bacteria; phylum Planctomycetota; class Planctomycetia; order Pirellulales; family Pirellulaceae; genus Aureliella. Next base: position 3,207 of record JANPLP010000350.1, read on the forward strand.
GCGACGCACTGAGAATCAATTTATTAGATGATGGAAAAGGTTCGGAGTTTATGAAATACGCGATCATTATTCCAGACGGCTGTGCCGATCAGCCGCTTGAAGCGCTCGGTGGCAAGACGCCTCTGCAGGCTGCAAATATTCCGAACATGGACCGCGTAGCCAGCCTTGGCATGGTGGCTCAGACCGACAACGTTCCCGCTCACTTACCAGCGGGCAGCGAAGTTGCGAACATGACACTGTTCGGTTACGACCCCAACAAGTTCTTCACTGGGCGTGCGCCCATCGAAGCGGCCGCGCAAGGAATTGAACTGGGCGAAAACGACTGGGCGGTGCGTTGTAACTTGGTCACAGTGATCGATCAGATTATGGTCGACTTCACCGCCGATCATATCTCAACCGAAGAGGCCAAAAAACTGCTCCTTTCACTAGGCGATGCCATCGGTGACCCGCGGTTGCAATTTGTGCCCGGAGTAAGCTACCGCAACTTGCTGATCTATCGTGGCAGCAAAGACGATCCAGCTCCGTTTACCGTCGACACTCGCACGCGAGCTCCCCATGACTTGACCGATTTATCAGTCAGCGATG
>JANPLP010000351.1:0-4733 GCA_031426595.1 Planctomycetia bacterium
TTCTAACTCCTCCAGAATAGGTGGCAAATAGGGTGGATGGGGAGTCATTTGATGCGCGACCACCGGATGATTCAACGCAATATTGCCGTGACACGGATAACAACCGGTCGCAAAATGCGTGGCCCCCTTAATAACCATTCCAGGTTCATTCAATGAGGGAACTGGGATGCTCATCGAGTGGGTTGCAACGGATCGACGCATCGTGAACTTGAGGATCCATTCGGTAATGGGCCAGTGCCCAGAGCTTGCCGTCACCGGTATGACGCCAAGCGTTGCAACGAGCAATCCACCTGTCAACGCCAGGACCGCCAATGCGGTGATCTGAGTCAGCCATCGCTTCAAGCCATTCCAGCCGGGCCCTGGTCCCAAAAGCCCGTATAAGAAACGCACGCCTTGCAATAACAGTCTATAAAGGAAAAGGAACCCATTGGCCCATCCATGCGGTCGTTCCTTCATGACGATTCTCCTGCATGCAAAGGGTTGTGACGCATTATTTTTAGCGATAACCATAGGCCACCCAACAGGTAGGAGACACCACCCCCAATGAGCATTATCGCTCCGCCCAAATGCTGGTCCTCCAACGGTGATAGGCCGCCATGACTCGCCCCATGATTTTCACTATGGTCGTATAGCGGTCGAGGTGTCATAGCTAATAGCGAACCCAGTAAAACCATGTGCATCATGGTGAGCAACAGGCCTACCACTCCAGCCGCGGCTCGATTGCTGTCGCTGGGGTCTTTCCCCCCGAACGCAGAGAGCCATAAAAGCAAGCCACAAAAAAAGAACATCGATTGCTCCGCGACGAGCCCTGGCACCGAATGCCTCGCATAGTGATGCAATGCGGGTGCATGCCAAGACCATACAACCAGCAATTCCAACATAGAAATCGGAACTGGAGCAAACAAACGCGGCATGACGACGACGGGATCCCATCTGCCCCCTGCAATTCCAAACGCTATCAACGGTGCCGCCACCGCTACTACTACCATATGCATCGTCATGTGCGCAAAGAATGCGATCTGGCCATTCAGCGGCAACACGCACCAGACCAAAACCAATGAGCCGCAACCTAGGAAAAGAAAAAGAGATCGCATCAATTGCAACTCCCGATGAAGTATGCGGCCAATCCAACAAAAAGCGTCGCAAGCGCACTGAGCCCGGACAAAAGAAGAGTGGCGAATCCCAAAAACCGATGGCGGTCTTCAGGGGTATCGCCGTCGGCAAGGATTGTCCCGTGCGGGATACCGTGGCGACGGTAGCCAACCCATCCGATATACGTAATCCCGACCAACGCGAGAAACGTAAAGACTCCGATGGCTCCCCTCACATCTCCGAGAGACCGATCCGGTCCCGCATACTTCGCACACCATATGGCCGCCGTCAAATAGCAAGCGAGGAAATGCCCCATCCAAATCGTTGGGGAGGCGACCAAAAGCCAGATGCTTTGATTCTTTTCATGGGTATCAGCCTTCTCGCTGAATCCTGCCAAATAACTGCGTGTTGACATGACGCTCACTTCACGAAACCAATGGGAATCCGGCAATCACCGCGACGGTAATCACTGCCGTCAACGCCATGAAATGCCAATACAACGCAACGTTGGTGATGTCTCCATCGAAATGAGCCGACATCCGGCCAAACCACCTTCGCGCTAAACAATAAAGTTGCATGTACATTCCGATCGCTACATGCACAACAGTCCATAAGACCAAAAGCCATACTGTCGCTTCGTATACGTGGACTTGCGGGTCGAGCCCCGTCATCCAAGGCCCCATCAACAATGCCGCTCCCCCAACAAAACTTAGCAAAAACGCAGCCAAGAGCCCGCAATAAAACAGAGTACTGTCCTGAAGCTGGTTCCATCGACGAGACAAAAGAACCAGTCCCCACGCGAGCAATAAACAAACGCAACCGATCGTCGGCCAAAACAAACCAGGACCTGGCGATGGCTTGGGTGGAAAGTCATCGTGAATGGTCCAATAGAAAAAATACCCGAACACCAACGATACAAAGGCCGTCAAGTCCGCGAGCATCGTAATACACATCGCCCACCAAGTGATCGACGCAGGTCCCGATAAATAGGTTGGCAGCTTCAAACCGAGCCCTACATCCTTTTCCAACTCTCGCGGAATCGGCCCCGTCCACAGCCAATAACTAATGATCCCCACCGCCGACAAGAGACTTACCAGCGAAGCCCACCACCAATGATAGGTGCCAAAGATGAAAAAGCCGCCCAAAGTGAAAGCAGCATACGCGGTCACAAAAGATGAGCCTGGCAATTGCAGACACTGTTGTGGCTTGGCGTCAATGACTGATGTCACAATCGTTTCTCTCAATAGTCCCACCGCATCGGGCAAATAGAATCGCCCCTGGTCCACATCCCGCATCAGATTCGGTTGATCCCAAAGCGGATACCGACTGTCAATTTCGGGAATCGATCGTATCCCCCATGGCTTTCCAGGCATCTCCTGTAGCCACTCCAATGTCCCCGCGTCCCACGGATTGCGGTCCGAATACGGTTGACCAATTTTGGGGCGAACAAGGTCCCACAGGATGATGGAAATTCCTGCCCCCATGATAAACGCCCCAATGGTGGAAACAAAATTGAGCGTGTCAAAACCCATATTCGCAGGATAAGTGAAAACCCGCCGCGGCATCCCTCGCAACCCGGTAATATGCATAGGCATAAAGGTAATGTTGAAACCGATAAAAGTTACCCAAAACGCAATGATGCCCAGTCGATCCGAAAGCTGCTTACCATGAACCAAGGGGAAGTAGTAATAGATTGCCGCAATAATAGGGAAAATCACCCCACCAATCATGACATAGTGCAGGTGGGCGACAACGAAGTAGCTGTCATGGGCTTGAAAATCAAACGTCGCCACAGCCACCATGACCCCCGTCAAACCTCCAAGTACGAAGATCATTAAACTTCCCATAGAAAATAGCATCGGAACAGATCGCTTGACCCGACCTACAGCCACCGTTGCCAGGATGCAGAAAATTTGCAAGCCAGTTGGAATGGCAACCGCCTGGGATGCCGACGAAAAGAAACCAAGCGAGATGCCCGGCAATCCCGTCGTAAACATGTGATGCACCCACAATCCAAAACTTAGAAACCCTGTCCCAATCGTTGCCAATACCACCCAGCTATACCCAACCATCGGCACACGTGCAAAAGTCGGTACCATCATCGCGATCAATGCAACTGACGGCAGAAATATGATATAGACCTCGGGATGACCAAAAAGCCAGAACAGATGTTGCCAAAGAAGTGGATCCCCTCCGCGCCCCGGATCAAAGAAGGGCCAATCAAAAGCGCGCTCGATTTCCAATAACATGCTCCCTGCGATGAGTGGCGGGAACGCAAATAGGATCATCGAGGCAGCGACCAGGACATACCATGCATACAACGGCATCATGTGAATGCGCATCCCCGGAGGACGGCATTTCAACGTACCGACAATCATCTCGACCGCGGCAGCGATTGCCGCCACCTCGATGAAGGAAAAACCCAAAAGCCAAATATCAGCTCCGATTCCCGGCTGGTACTTGGATGTTAACGGCGGATACATAAACCAGCCCCCGCTCGGCGCTGCATTGAAAAATAGGGAGCCGCACAGAAATGCTCCGCCCAATAAAAAACTCCAAAATCCAAATGCAGACAGACGTGGGAAAGGGAGGTCCCGTGCCCCTAACATCTGCGGCAGCAATAAAATTGCTATCGCTTCGAAAATAGGGAGTGCGAAAAGAAACATCATCACCGAACCGTGAACCGTGAATACCTGGTTGTACATCTCGGCAGTCAGGAAATCGTTATTCGGCACGGAAAGTTGGATTCGCATCAACAGCGCCAACACCCCGGCAAAAAGAAAAAACACAAACGCCATCACCGTGTACCACAGGCCGACATCCGAATTGTTAACGGACGACCAATACCGCCAGCCCGTCGGTGTTTTCCATGTCTCAAGAAGACGGGCTTCTTGCTCACGCCGTAGCTCCAAACTAGGAACATCGGGCAACGGATCCACATCTCCCTGCGACGGATCCACTCGTTTCTTCTCTTGTTCGTTCATTCCAACCCGTCCAGGTAAGCCGCCATTTCGCGAATATCTTTTTGACCTAGCATCCGAAAACTCGGCATGTGCACGTCAGGCTTCACCGCTCGGGCTTCTTCAATCCATCGCGAAAAATCGGCCACTTCATTGCCCAACACTCCAGCTCCCAGCCGCAACCGGCTACCGACATGGGTTAAGTCCGGACCTGTTTTCCCCTCTGCAGACGTTCCGCGAACCGTATGGCATGCACCGCATCCGCTTGCCAAAAAAAGGCTCCTCCCAGAGAGAGCTACTGGCTCAGTGGGCGCTTTCGCAGGCTGCCGCTGCTGGTCTAACCATTGATCAAAATCCTCTTTGCTTGACACCACAACATCGAGAAGCATCCAAGCGTGAGAGCCACCACAGTATTCCGCGCATGCACCGCGATAGCTGCCCGTTCGTGTCGGTTCGAGTTTCAGTCGCGTCCGCCGCCCAGGAATCATATCCATCTTGCCCCCCAGCGATGGGATCCAAAACGAATGCACGACGTCCGAGCTTTCCAATTGAATCTCCACCGGTTCGCCTACAGGCAACCGGATCTCGTTCGCTAAAACGACCGCTTCTCCTGGAACCGATTCGTATTCAATTCTCCACCACCACTGCTCTCCAGTAACCTTCACTCGGAGACTTCCCTCC
>JANPLP010000352.1:0-3028 GCA_031426595.1 Planctomycetia bacterium
GTCCTCAATCTGCTACTCAGCGGCAAGAGCCATAAGGAAATCGCGGCCAATCTTGGGATCAGTCATCACACGGTAAACGATTACAGCAAATCACTTTACCGGCACTTTGAAGTACACAGCCGAGCGGAGCTGGCGGCCTACTTCCGCAATCATGATGAAAGTCATGCGCCCGTCGACGTCTGATTCGGCTTGACCAGAGGATCTATGCCATACTCGTGCATGGAATGGGGGTGCCGTGGACTTAACCGCTTGCGAGTTAGCATCGAAGCAGATTGCTGGTGCAAAGCCGTGCTCCTCAGCGTGCCGCAATGGCTTGGGGTGCTGAGAGAAATTCGGGGTGCTGAGAAAATGCAGTGCTGCGACAAATTGTGGGGCTCAGCGCAGCAAAAGACCCAGCCGATGTGGCTGGGTCTTGATAGCGGAATTGCTTGGTTGTAGACCAAGTAGCCTTAAGGTTTGTCCCTAAAGCATCTTGGCAATCAGCGCACAAAGGTCAGCGGTGCGGCAGCTATAACCCCATTCGTTGTCATACCAGCTGACAACTTTGGCAAGCTTGCCTTTGTTGCCGAGGACTTGGGTGAAGTCAGCGGCGAAGATTGAACTGTGCGGATCGTCGATGATATCCGAGCTAACGATTGGATCTTCGGTGTAGCAGAGGATGCCTTTGAGTGGGCCTTCAGCCGCAGCTTTCATAGCCGCGTTGATTTCTTCTTTGGTCACTTCCTTGCCGAGGTTCACGGTCAAGTCGACTACCGAGCCAGTGGCAACGGGAACTCGCATTGCGATACCAGTCAGCTTGCCTTTCAACTCAGGAATCACCAAACCCACAGCCGATGCAGCACCTGTTGACGTTGGAATGATGTTCTGGGCGGCTCCTCGTGCGCGATACGGGTCGGCGTGTGGCAAGTCTTGCACGTGTTGATCGTTCGTGTAAGCGTGCACGGTGGTCATCAACCCAGACTCGATACCGTAAGCCTCGTGAAGCACTTTAGCGACTGGCGCCAAGCAGTTAGTCGTGCAACTTGCGTTCGAGATGCACTTCATTTCCTTGGTCAACTTGTTATCGTTCACGCCGATTACACAAGTCAAGTCCGCGCCATCTTTAGCTGGAGCGCTGAGCACAACTTTCTTCGCGCCGGCTTCGATGTGAGTGTCGTAGCCAGGTTTGCCGTTGGCAGCGCGGCCGGTGAAGATGCCGGTGCTTTCGATAACGATGTCAACTTTGTTGGCCGCCCAAGGCAATTTAGCTGGATCGCGTTCAGCGAGAGCTAGGATCTCTTTGCCGTCAACGATCAAGTGAGTATCAGTCGCTTTGACGGTGCCGTTGTAGCGACCGTGACTACTGTCATACTTCAGCAGCGTTGCGAGCATCTGGTTGGCAGTAAGGTCGTTGATCGCGACCACTTCAAATTCGCTACTGCGCGCCATCAGGTTACGCAAAGTCAAACGACCGATGCGGCCGAAGCCGTTAATTGCGACACGAACTACCACGATTGAATCTCCGGAGTTTAGGACTCGCTTCTCGTCACACCCCGACACGGTGATAAATCATGCGAGTCGGGGATTGCGGAAACAGCTTCCGCCTGTCATGCATTTGTTTCAGAGCAAAGCAGGGCGGGATTATACTTTTGTTCCAAAAAAGCAGCAACGACAGGCAGAAAGTAAGATCTACTGGCTGGTAGGGCCCCCGAAAGTGACGCCAGTGGATGGTAGGGCTGCGTTAGTAAGGTTTCTCTTTAGAAAGCGTGGCTGAGATTGTCCAGTTCGTCGAAACGCACACGAGCCACTTGGCAACTGCCACCCGGAATTAGCCGCGGGACGTGGGACTACTTACACTCGCCTTCGATCGCCGATGACTACGACAGTTATTTCAGCAACCACCCGCTGCTTAAATTAGATATTGAGTTGGTTCGTCGCTACCTACCTCAGGCTTCGCCAGACGGAAAGTCGCCTGGTGGCAGGAACTCGGAGAATGCAAGGTTTACGATTGCGGACTTCGGATGCGGAACCGCGCGTGTCGGGCGCGCTTTCGCGCCGCTCGGCTATCGCATGCTGAATGTCGATCTTAGTCGGCATATGCTGCTTCAAGCTTCGTTACACGTGGGCGGTGGAGAATTAGCGATTGCTGATGGGCTGTCGAGCTGTTGTGTTCAAGCCAACCTTGTGCAGCTCGATTGGTTGCGTAACGAGGTGCTCGATTTGGCGGTCTGTTTATTTAGTAGCATCGGTATGATCCGCGGACGTCAGCATCGCCAGAAATTTCTGAAGGATGTTTGTCGTAGTTTAAAGCCGGGGGCGGCCCTTATTCTGCACGTGCACAATCGTCTGCGAAGCCTCTTTGATCCGGGGGGGCCTGCATGGTTGCTCACGACGCGGTTCCGGAGTTGGAGGAACCGCGATTGGGAGTATGGTGATCGGGTGTACGCATACCGTGGTCTACCAGCGATGTTTTTGCATATCTACAGTCGACGTGAACTTGTTTCGGATCTCGCGGTTGCTGGCTTCGGTCGCTGTGAGATACTTCCAATCAATAGCACTGCAAGCGATCTTCTGCCGTCAAAGACCAAGTTTTCGACCTTGCGAGCGGGTGGATACTTTGCGATTGCACGCTGCTAGTGTGTCGTCCAGATTTAATCGTTGAGTGGCACGCTCTGAGGCTTTGCGAAGGGCGTGGCTAATGTCGCTCAAATCACCCCCTTCGCAAAGCCACAGAGCGTGCCACGCGTACACGAAGAATCGCCAGCGCGAAGCTGAGCTGGCTGCGGGTCATGCTGCCGGACGCCAAAGAATCTGTCGGAGTGCCGACTTGGGGAGGCGGCGGAAGCGCTCGTCACTATCGGCTGGCGTTAAAATGGCTCGTTCCGAATAGCGCAGGTCGATGATCATGCTTGGGTTCGCATCGAGGCTCACCACAGGCTGTAGATAAGTGGCTCCTGTTCCGCGCAAGACCGTTGCGATCGAGCCGTCATCTAATGTAACTTTCGTGCCGACCGGATAGATGATGTCGCTGCAACTAGCGCGAGCATGC
>JANPLP010000353.1:0-2857 GCA_031426595.1 Planctomycetia bacterium
TCGGGATCGCCGATCAAGCCGTTATTGCGACACTTGCTAATCAAATAGTCGGTGCAGCGAGCTATATGTTTTGCATAAGGTCCTTGCGTTGTCGTCGAACCCGAACCGACGAGTGCTGTTCCGGCCAATGCGGCCATTGCCACAGGGTACACCGGAGTGCTCCACTGGCCGCGCGACGATTGGTGCTGTGCCAACCAGTCCAGTCCCGCGCGAATCGATTGCTGCCACTGCGGATTCTCTGCAAGTGGGACATACTCCGTCGCTGACAGGCGGGGCAATGTAAGACTACCGCACGCAATCGCGGAACTGGCTAGCGAGGCGTGCTTCAGCCACGCACGTCGATTTATCGAATTCACCGCTTGTCTCCCAAGCTAGCAGTCACACGTTCATAAAGTTCGGCGGGATTCGCCTACTTCGTGGATCATTATACCGCTGTGGAAGGGCCGAGGAAGCGCGAGAAATGGCTTTGACTAAAACCTTCCTGAGCCGCATTTAGGCACGAGTGGATGGAGCGGGCTAGTTGTGACTAAAACCGAATGGAACCATCTTCTCGCGTCCAACGGGATTCTTGACGAATTTGCGGTAGCACTCAGGGCACAGATCGAATCGTTTACGTTCGAACACAATCGATTCGCAATCGTCACCAAATTCTTGTTCGAGTCGCTCGAGCGTTTGATCCATCTCCAACAAGCAGTCGTGTTCGTCGTCAGCAGATTCTTGCGGCTTAGGTTCTATCGTGGCTTCGATTTCCACTTTTACGACATAGCGCATAGAATAGCAGGCGGAGATGGGTCGACCGCAGCGGTCACAACTGTAATGGATCATCGTCGGTCGAACTCCGGAGAGAAGTAGGGTGAATGAGCTACGCAACGAGAAGCACTGATGAAAAAAGAGAGCGCCCAAAGTTGACTTCAATCAAGTTACTGAAAGTGATTGCGCAGAGTTATTGCAGAGCGCTACGGTGTTTACCTTTACCATCAGTTGTGTCGCACTGCAACGCAAGTCATGCGTTAGCGGTAACCTTGAATGAAGTGCTGCCCGGCAGGTTCCATCGTAATGCGACTTACCTGAAGATTGCAAGCCTTGAAGTTAAATCTTCAGGGTATAACTTGGCCGGCAACTTGAGAGCCACGTGGCCACAACAGGGATCACTGCCGATGCAAACTTATCGGCACTTCGAGATCACATCCACAGTCCAGCTAGAAACAATCCGCAAGCTGCTGTTCCGCAAACCGCCTTTCCAACGGTCCCCAGTAGCCGCCCCCAAAATGCAGCGCCACCGATTTCAATACTGTCATTCCAATCTTTTCCAGCCCATCGTTCGCCAAGCATCGCGCCGACAAAAGCGCCGGTCGCACCCAGCAGCAGAGATGCGATGACATTCCCGACGACGGGTACTACCGAACCGAAGAACAAACCCACGATGGCTCCCACAATCGAACCGATAATCGACAGCGCGATGCCCCGTTTGCTCCCACCCAGTCGACTGGCACCGACGGCAGCTGCAGCATATTCAAGCGCTTCGCCGATTGCCGCCACAACTAGAATTGCCAGCGTCATGTAGATGCTGAGACTCCAGAAGCGCGCGTCGGGAACCCACCAGTAACATCCGACCGCCATCGCCACGATCACCCAGTTGCCAGGGAGCCCCAGAATGTTTGCCGCAAAGGCAGCTACGGCAACAGAAGAGAGAAGAAGGGCGATGGTGATGTCGAACATTCCGTGGTTTCCTAATCGCGAGCCGAGTGAGCAGTAGCTATTGTTCGCCCGCTCGCGAGGTTTATTGAACTGGTTTTTGCAGAGCTGGTAATGGAGCCGAGTGCAGGCGACCAATTTATCAAGCTTGTTGTCGAGCTTGTTGTCGAGAGAGCTATTGTTTGAGTTGCTATGGTTTGAATTATTGTGCGGACAACTTTTTGTGCGGCGGACAACTTATTGTGCGAAGCGATCGTTATTGTGCGGAGCGATCGCTGACGCGAAACCCCTTCGGCGACTGGAAAGTTCGCGGAGCTAAAATAGTTGCGGGCAGGATAATTCTGCCTCTGAACTACTGCCACTCACGGTTGGTTGCATGCTTGCTGGTTTCTGGGCTGCGAGACGGATAGAATGTCGGGGGCCGTTCGGTACCATCAATCGTCGAATAGAGGATTTTGGAGTAAAGCTGATGTCGGAAAGTGCGCTGGAATGCAACGTACTCGTGCTCAATCGTTTTTATATGGCCATCCGCGTAATTAATGTTCGACGCGCGATGACACTGCTGTATCGCGGTTGTGCAGAGGTGATCACCATCGACGCGGGCGTTTACACCAGCTACGAGTTCGACGCTTGGTGCGAACTGTCCCAATTGCTGTCTCTCGAAAAGCAACCCGACGAAGACTACATCCGCGCCGTACAATTTGACTTGCAAGTCCCTCGGATCTTGCGTCTGACGCGGTATGATCGCTTGCCCAAGTGTACCGTGCGGTTCAATCGCAAGAATCTTTTTGCGCGCGATGACCATCGCTGCCAATATTGCGGCCAGATGCGCCCGCATAGCCAACTGAGCCTTGATCACGTCGTTCCGAGATCTTTAGGCGGCAAGACGACGTGGGAAAATATCGTCTGCAGTTGCATGCAGTGCAACTCGCGCAAGGGCGGTCGCACGCCAAGCCAAGCTGGGATGAAGCTGCTGAAACAACCGGCGAAACCGCACAGCAATCCCGCCATGGTCATGCCGCTCGAGGATCCGCGTTATGCAAGTTGGCGATCGTTTGTGCAACCGAACGCGAAATCCGCCGTTGGATAAGCTTGCCGTGGGCGCAGTTGGTTGACTAAGACTAGACAAAGCAGCTTTTCAGGTTTTTCGGTACTGGGTGGC
>JANPLP010000354.1:0-4370 GCA_031426595.1 Planctomycetia bacterium
CTCGGGAAAATATGGAACCAAGCGGTGCATACGATCACGGTCGTCACAAGACGTTTCATAACTGGGTGCTCCAAACTAATCGCCAACTGATTCAAAACGGTCGCCCCAAGAAGTTGAGATAAGGTCGACCTGGATAACCAACGGTCCGCCCACGGCAGGATATGATCCCATAGACTAGCAGAAGCCTAGTCTGTTTGGAACTAAAAGTCGAAGTAGGGCGCGGAAGTATGGTGTCTCACATTTGGCGGTCGCGAAGTCGCTGCCTAAGCTCAGCCACTTTCGCGGTGAGTGATTCTGGCGAGTAATCTAGCAGCGCCACTTCGTCGGACTGGTTTTCACCCAACAATTCTTCAAGCATTCGAATCGACTCGGCAAGCACTGACTTACGACCGCGCTCTTCGCCTAACTGAATGCCGTGTTCCAAGCCTTCCTCACGCCCTTCCTCACGCCCTTCTTCACGAGCGCTCGACATGGCCCATTCATAATCACGTTGAGCTTTCTCGCGTTGGTCGTACATCTGTTTGTCCTCTGTCTTGGCGGAAATGACTTCGATCGTGTCGATGGCTGCTTCGAATTCGATGCCGGGCAAGAGTCGTTTGAGCGTCCTCGCGTCGTACTCTTGAGCTCGTAACATCAGAAATGCCCACTGTTCCAGTTTGCTGCGTCCAGAAACTGTCTCCTCAGCCAAATTGTACTTCGTCAGTTCAACCGTGTGTACCTCGATCGCATTCTCAAGCGTCCGATGGCTGGCGCGATCCTGCATCCGAAAGCGATGATGAGGCTGCGTCGTATCAGCATACAGCAAGTGGTCCAGCAAACAGATCGAGATCGCCGGCACAGCCAACGCATAGTTCCCCCCCTTCGACAACTGGTCGATATACATGCTGCAAGCATAGTAAACCAGTCGCTCGACCAGACCCGCGTAAACGGCAACTTGCATCTCCACATTCAGCCAGCGTCCCTCCGCATCTCGGCACTTCACGTCCAGCACAATCAATTTGCTTTCCGCGAACTCCTGATAGCTGAACGGATTGAGGATCTGCACCGAATCAATCGGGGAATCCAAGTTTAAAATCGCATTGAGCAGCCCTATCAGTGCGACCGAGTTTTGCGGCGAGCCAAATATTTTCTTGAAGGCAAAATCGACCGTCGGCTTGATTCCCATTGCCATACGCAAGTCTCACTCGTAAAGCCACGATAAAAAAGGCCGCATTGTAGCGGTTGCTCCCGCCGCCAGGCCTCTTCAGCCTCCCGCTGGCTTACCGACAAATGTCCCCGCCCAGCCTAATGCAGCGCTACAGCTTAATTTCGGGTGCACGCTCGGAGGGCATTGCGAAGGGGGTGGCTAATGTCGCTCAAATCACACCCTTCGCAATGCGATCAGGGCGTGCCACTCAAATTCGATCAACCCTAAAATTTAAATCTGGACAAAGCACTTGCCCATCCAACCCGTCCCTTGGGGTAACTTCGGATTCGCGGTACAATCAGACCGACTGGCGAATATGCGACTATTTTTCTTGATCATGACGAATTGGTGGGGTCGTTTAGGGGTGGGAAACGCTCTCTCTGAGTAAACTAACAATTAGATCGACTCCACACCGCTCGCCAACCTCGCATTTGCAGTCCGTAGGATGGTACAGGGTGGACTTTTCTTTTCTGTCGATCAATTTCTCGACGTTCGTTGGGGTAAGTTACGAGTATGGAAAACCGTGACACATCGAAACAAAATTCAAAAGCGGCTTCGCGAGAGTCCGCAGTTGCTAATGTCGGCACACCGAGTGCACCGCCGCTCGATCTGTTTCCACTCGACCTTTCCTCCGAACTGACGTGGATTCAGCAACCCAGTGACATAAACAGCAGCACCGCAGATCCGTTTGCTGATCCCTCTTCGGTCGATTTGAGCAACTCCGAACCCGATAACCCTTTCGCTTCTTCCTCAACACTCAAGCGCGGCTCCGAAAGTGCACCGCTCGTCAACAATCCTTACCTCCCTTCGCCACAGAATGCCGTAGCAGTAAATGCCGTAGCCGTGGAACCGCTAACGGGATTCTCCCACGTTTCAGCCGCTGCAATCTCGGCCGCAACATCGGCCGTCGATTCGAAGTTAACCGCATCGAACTCCGCATCGCCCAAGTCATCGCTTGAAAATGTTCCAGGCGAAACGGCTGGAGGCGACGTGGCACCGCTGACACAAGCCGATGTGGTCAAACGACGGTTCTACTGGACGTCACTGCCAAGTTGGGCGATCAGCCTGGGTGTGCATGTCGCGTTGCTTTTTCTACTTGCCGCAATGTCGATGGATCCGATCCGGGAAGCGATCGGTACGGCGTTGGAAGCAGGCGGTGGCAACGAAGGCGAGACGCTTACAGACACCGAACTGCCAGGGCAATTACAAACTGCTGAAGCGGAAGCGACCAGCGAAGCGTTCTCTGCTCCGACCGCAATGGTCAGCGAGGTGGTTACGATGCCGGAGATAACGACCACTGAAGTTTCAAGTGTCGCGGGTGCGGCTTCACTTTCAATGAACAGTGTCACCGAAAGCGTCCTTCCGAGCTCGATGATGGGATCGGGGCTCAGCCGTGTGATGACGTCACTCAATGGTCGCTCAGCCGGTATGCGAGGCGAGATGCTCGAGCGATTTGGCGGTACAGCGGGTAGCGAAAAATCGGTTGCAGCGGCTTTGGAATGGATCAGCAAACATCAAGCGCCCAATGGCGGCTGGACCTTCGCATGTTCAAAGTTCTGCCGTGGTCAGTGCAAGGATGACGGACGAAAAGTGGAATCGGTCAATGCTGCCACAGCACTCGCTTTGCTTCCCTTTCTTGGAGCTGGGCAGACGCACCTAAAGGGCAAGTACAAGGACACTATAAAAAATGGACTCGCATTTCTTATAAAGAACATGGATGCGACTCCCGGGAAACTTCCTCGCGGTTCTTGGCATGAACCAGGCGGCTCCATGTATTCCCACGGACTCGCTTCAATAGTCGTATGCGAAGCTTACGCGATGACACGCGATCCGGATCTTGTGCAACCTGCGCAGTTAGCAATCAACTACTTGGTCTACGCTCAAGATCCTCGCGGCGGAGGGTGGTGGTATCAGCCTCAACAACCTGGAGATACGTCCGTCGCTGGCTGGTGCATCATGGCACTTAAAAGTGGATCGATGGCGAATTTGAATGTGCCACCTGAAACCTTTCGAGGCGCTTCACAGTTTCTCGACTTCGTATCAACGAACAACGGAGCTTACTACGGTTATCTCAAGCCCAGCGCGAACGTGCGTCCCAGTCTCACTTCGGTCGGGCTCCTTTGCCGTATGTACATGGGCTGGTCTAAGGACGAACCCGGAATCAAAGAGGGAGTCGCTTTGATCAGCAAAACTGGACCGAAAATGGATGACTTCTATTACGATTACTACGCAACTCAAGTCATGCGGCACTATGGCGGTGAAGAATGGGAAAAGTGGAATACGAAAATGCGCGATTCGCTGATCAAGTCACAATCGAGCGTCGGACATGAAGCGGGCAGTTGGTTCTCGGCGGGCAATCACGGAATTGATGGAGGGCGACTTTATTCGACTGCACTAGCGACGATGATTCTAGAAGTTTACTACCGCCACATGCCGCTCTATACTGAGAAGTCTGCGGACGACGAATTCGAGCTGTAAGAAAAACGATTTCGCGACGTCGCAACTGACCATAACTCCTTTGCGTGATAGGATACCGGCGACCTTTTCCCCGCGTAGATCGCGCTCTAAGCTTGCTGCCTCCCAAGCTTATCCTGCGGAATGAAACCCATTGCAGACTCTTCAAACTTGTACTGAATTCAAAAAATGATAGGGACGATTCGGATGCGAAAAATTGCCCAATCCGCTCTCGCTGTATTCGCCGTGATCATATTCTTCGCTGCATCAACTTGTGCGGTCGCTCAAAAGAAACCAGCACCAAAAAAGATGCCCTCGCAAAAGTTTAAAGGTTACGGGCTACCTGAAGCAGTGAAAACCGCTCCGAAACAGTCGATGCAGGTCACGCGAGTCGATGCGAGTCGTCGAGCTGAAGCGAAGGCCACGGCTGCCAAGATCGATGCACTGGTGGAAGCTAACTTGGCCAAACAGAAGCTGCAGCCAAATCCTCCTGCCAATGACTACACCTTTGTGCGTCGTGCACATCTGGACATTACGGGCACGATTCCCACGATCTTACAGACCAATGCCTTTGTCAATTCTAAATCCGAAAAACACGAAGCGCTCATTGACAGTCTTCTAAGCTCGCCGGGCTACGTCAGCCACATGTACAACTACTGGGCGGCAATTTTAAGAGTCAAAGATCGGCCCGACAACAATCTGCTCGCCTTTGCCTACCGCGACTGGATCA
>JANPLP010000355.1:0-8496 GCA_031426595.1 Planctomycetia bacterium
TTTGCAATATGCCTCGAGATTTGCGGTATTCCGTGGCTTATCTTTGCTTCGACGATCGCAATGCTAAACTTTGCAGTGGCCTTACGATTGGTATTTGTGTCGCAAAGCGTAGTCCACATCGTTGCTTTTAAACCTGTCACCTTTTTGCCATTCGTGCTCGGCATTATCGCGGCCACGACAGGATTGATCCAGTCGGTTGAAGTTTCCATCAGCGACCAGTCCTCGCAGTCCAATCCGACACTGTTATTGGCGTGGGGTGTACTGCCACTTTTTGTGGGCGGTACGCTTTCGGTGCCTGCTTTTACACTTGCCGCCTTCGGCAGGCTCTGGTTGGCAACTCGCGGCGTTAAAAAATCAACCACCTCTGAACCAACCCATCGAGAGCTCAAGGAAAAGCAACTGGCTGCGGACGAAGCTTCGTACCAGTCTTACGCGGATTTTGTAAATTCCGCCGGGCATCGCAAAGGTCGGTGAACGCGAGACTGTTGCATCCCTGCCTCGAGCAGTCTTGTTTTGAAAGCGCCAAAGAGCTTCAAGTCTTCGAGCTACGGGAATTACAGAATAGCAAAGTTGAAGTTTCGATTAAACCGCAATGTTAATGCGTGCAAGGCGTAGCATATCTAGCGAATGCTCCTATCTTAATTTCCATCCGAATAGTCGCTTTGCTAAAAACTTCCTGTCAATCGGTTGGACAATCATCGGTTGAGAGACGATTTCGTGGCAGAGGTGGGCATTTATCTCGTGCTGCACTCATTACTTATTAGGGTTGGAAACATCAAGCAGTTTAAGCAACACGCGATAAGCGTTTACTCCTGACTAGTCATTCCTTTTCAGGGCTAGTCGGATTCGCCGCTAAAAATGAACTTTTCCCCTGCGATTAGCGGCCTGTTAAGCGGGGTCACCAACTCCATGCCTACTTTGAAACAATAGGAGCCAATATGCCGCGTCGCACTGACATAAATGGTAGGGAGTCTTCAGCGAAACGTGCTGTTGACCCGCAAGTGAAATGGTGGCTCGACTCCGTAACAGAGTGCATCGGATGTGGTTTCTACCGAGTTGAAGTCCTCGATCACGGACGGAATATTGCCGAGTACTTTGTGGTCAAGGGGTATCCTAAAAAAACGTATTGGTGTGTGCTCTCAAGTACCAACAGGCTCGAAACTCATTACCTTTTCAAGACACTGCGCGAAGCCCGCGAATTTTGTGTATTTGAACTATCGCAGTAAATCTGCGACGGCAAAGCGTGACCCCAATTGCTTCATCTCAGGCGTTCCAACACTCAGTCAACAGTACTTGTGCCTGAAGTATTCTCATACCGGTCGAACCGAGGTTCACGTTGCAAAAGAATCAGTTCATCACCTTGAAGCCAGAGCAATTGGAAGCGCTTGCATTGCATCTCGATCAAGTTGCAAAGCGCATCCGTGAACTGATTGCGAAAACTCAGGAGCAACCGGTTCAAGTTGAAGATGTTCAACACATCGAGCAAATTTTTGAATCCACTGACTGCTTTCTTCGCGAAACCGAGGGCTTAGATCGCAGTAACACTAACGCGGATTCGGGCCGCGTTAGACGCGAGGGGCGTCCGAGGCGGACTAGACGCCGAATGCCTTGACCGCCTCATTCACTTGCACTAACACTGCTTTTGGATTGCATAGCGACAGAATTGGAGTGCTCCACTTGTGCAATCAGCTGTTGAAGCCTTCCTCTGCTCGGTTGCTTTGCCAGTTCGTCGAGCATTTGACTTGCACCAATAAAACACCCTTCACAGCGGTATCCATTTTGGCTGTTGGCAATGAAGTACGGAAACACTTCAAACAACTGACGTAACACACGCGGATCTTCAAATCGCTCTAGTGACGCGGGCACAGTAGGTTGATCAATGCGACTCAATCGTTCTCGATGCCGCGTGCACCATACGAATGCACGCATCAGCACCTCACTACTCGGAACAAATTTGAGTGTGACGATAAAATCCCTCCAGGCAGGCACGCTTGACAGGTCAACCTGAGAATAATCTTCGCCTACTTCAGCATAGCGTTTGGCGATAGATTCAAAGGCGGCTTCTCCATGGCGCATGATGAAGAGCTTCCGAGTAGATTCAGCCGTTACTCGCATAGGTCCAACTCGAGATCAGAAGAGGATTGGGAGGAGAGGAGGGCATTTGCGGAAATGAATCAGCAACTTATTTGATCACTGCAAACCGACGTCAAGGCATTAAGATTCCGGCAGCGAAATTGAGAACCGATTTCTTGCCGCGGCACCGGTGTCAAGTTTTACTGTAAGAATTTTTTTTGACCATTGCGCTCGCGTTAAGACGCCGTGATTGTTCCGTTAAGAAAGTGGGTGATTGTTAAGTTTTCACGTACTAGCCCACTGCGCAATTCAAAACGGTTGCAAACTTAACTTGTTTTGCCACACTTGAGCGGAAAATAAGTTTTTGATGTGAGTTTCGCTCAGGATGTTATCGTTGACTGCTAATATCTCGAATGCATGCGTGCCGTTTAAAGACCTAATCGGTAAGGCCATCAAAATAGGTCTATTCTCATCGCTAGAAATCGAGCGGTTTTTAGCCAGTCAGGTGCCGACCGATAAAACTGATGCGGCTCTTGCGGAGGCACTCGTTAATGCCCACTTGCTTACGCCGTTTCAGATCGATTGCTTGCTCCGGTCTCGAACGCGCGGACTTTGTGTCGACCGCTACAAAATTCTTTTCGGTATCTGCAGCGGCGGCATGGGTGAGATTTATGCTGCAAGACTTCAAGGATCGAGCGATTTGTTCGCAGTGAAATCGCTGCGGTCCGAGCTGAGAAAGAAACCGAGAAGCGTACTGAGATTTGAATTGGAGGCTTTTGCACTTGCGAGCCTCAGTAGCAATAACATTCTTCGCTACGTCGATTCCGGTTGGGCTGGTGAGAAAAAGCGGTCGTTTCCCTACCTAGTGACTGAACTCGTGCAAGGTCCGAATCTGCATGAGTTGATCGTAGCTCGCGGGGGTCTCCCTTGGCAGCAGGCTTGCGATATAGTCTGCCAGATTGCCGACGGCCTAACAGTTGCCCACTCCGCAGGGTTTATTCATCGGGATGTTAAGCCATCGAACGTAGTAATCGCGCGGACTGGAGTCGCTAAGCTGATTGATTTCGGTCTAGCACTCTATCAAGGTTCGTTAAACCGGTTTCAAGCTCTTTCACAACCCAATCGCCGAAAGTCCATCGGTACGCCCCGATTTTCCGCACCTGAGCAATTCGTGGATGCGAACCTAGTTGGTCCTCAAGCTGATATTTTTGCGTTAGGCGCTACGTTGCTATTCGCGCTCACAGGCAAAGCGCTCCCCATCGACCTGCCAGCATCGCCTAGCGATGCCGCTATTAGCCTCCTCGATGCGTTTCGGCTTGACGTCCCTGAATCGGTTCGCGGGACCCTACATCGCATGTTAGCGCGATCAGCCGCAGATCGCTTTGGATGCGCGCAAGAATGTGTTGCCGAGCTTCGCCAATCTTCCATTCGCTTTTCTGTCGAATTTGATTTTGAGACCTTAGTCCGATCACGTTCGAACTCGCGGGAGAAAACACGCCAAAAATCGTGTTCGGGTGTACCCAGCCCATCGTCGGCCACACAATATCAACCCGACGACTTAGAATGTGCTTCCACTAAGTATGATTCTGATGTTTTAGCGACAGCGACAATTCAAGACACAAGCACATGTCAACTCAACCCGTCTTGGGAATCAAATCAACTCGCACTGCGTGCCGAATTGAAGCTGCTCCAAGAGAAACTCGCTCTTGCAAATAGCCAACTCACTGACTCGGAACTGCAACAAGCCGGCCGCGTACAAGACTTAGAGCTGGAGCTGACTGAATCGAAATCGCAATTGCGAGAGAGTCTTAGTAGGAGTCAGCGTCTTGAGGTTGAGGGGCGGCGTAAGGATGAGTCTCTGGAAATCGCCACAAGTGAATTGCGTCGTCTAAACCAACAGCTCACACTTGAAACTCAAAAGTTAGACGCACACAAGGCATCTGTAACTCGGCTTGCTCAGCATTCTGAAGAGATGCACCGTGAACTTGCGGCACTTTACATCAACCGTAAGGAAGTGCGGGAGGCGCTCATCTCGATCGCAGCGCAACTACTTGAATCCGAGACGGCGAAAAATTCCTTGGAAATTAAACTGGCAGATTCGCAGTTGCTAGCTGACTTGCATTCAAAGGCAATTCGCAAGTTGAATGGCCAGCTAGGTAGAGCTGAATATGCCTTAATTCGGAAGGTTGACGAAGTCGAAGCGTTAAAGAGACAGCTAGCGCTTCTTCAAGCTCAATCCACCATTCACGAAGCGGCTCTTCAAGTTACTGTCGAGCGTCTTCGGACAGAGGTTTCTTCGAAGCTCGAAATTGAAGCTCGCGAAGCAAGGGCACAGGCGCGCGAACAGCAAAGATTCAACGTTTGGAGCGATGCTTTCGAGGCTCAGATGAGCGAAACGGCTGATTTGCAGGTGGCGAATATTGACGCTGAGTTGCTACATGCGTTATCCATCGGTGGTCGAGAAACCTCCATGCCAACGGTGCCTCCGGCTCTTTAATTCTGCTTAACCCAATTCTTTGTGGACTGGTTATGAAATTGTTAATAGGCCTGATGGTGGCTGTCTTGCCAAATACGCTTGCGGCTCAGCAGTCTCCCGTGTTTATCACACCGCCGCAGCTCGCGGAAAGCCAACTGTGGCATGTTAACTCGGAGGGGCACGCTGTCGGTCGCTGCGAATTGTACGATGCAAAAGGGACTTCCATTGCCGACTTTAGTTGCATTTGTGCACGAGGTGGTTGCTTGCCGGTACCGAAACTAGATGGATATAGCCGGATGGAATGCGTAGCCATAAGTGATACGGGAGTTGTAGCCGGACATGCGTATTCACCCAGCTCAAATTCATCGGCTTCATTACAAGCCATCGTCTATGACCACATAAGCAATACCACTCTGGCACTGCCAGGAATGGACAACAATGCTCCAGCGATTGCGACTTCCATTGCTGCTGCGGGGGACGGTATTGCGGGGGTAAGCCAAGGAAAGGCATGCGTCTGGCTGCACCGAAACAACGAATGGAAAGCACAAAGTCTTCCGCTCCCCCACGCTGACATGATCGCTCGACAGGTAGTCCTCAGCGATGATGGCAAAACTGCTGCTGCAGCGGTTCGCCACAATCGAATAACGCAGCTTATCATGTGGCATCGGAGCGAAAGCGATGCATGGATTGCGCAGGTTCGTCTTTCTGGAGAGATCTCGCCTCTGGACGTCAATAACTCTGGTGCCATTGTTGGAACAAAAACCATTTCGGTTGGAGGCACGCCCGAAACGCGAGGTTTCATACTGCTTCCCGATCAATCAATACAGTTGATCACGCCAATCGCAAGTGACAACTTTACGACTGCGCGTTCGATAAACAATCTGAACATTGTTGTTGGGTGGAGCGACGCTGCGGGCGAAAGCGATAAAGGACCGCGAGGCTTTCTTTGGCAAGACGGAAAACTTGCAGTCTTGCAGCTGAATGAACTTGAGGTCACTGCGCACCAAGCTTTTGCAATCAATGACAATGGGGTCATAGTTGGATTGGCCGAAAGAGTTGAAGACCCACATTGCGTCGGATTCATCCTACCACCTCAGAAGTCATTCAAATCCAGCGCAACTCCATAACCAACGCAGCCAAGCACTGACCTACTGACGAAAGTTTACGAAGCGACAATAGGAACTTCACCTATCCTTAATCAAAGTCTGGTAGACATCCCAGCCAAATTTGTCACCCTATCGAAACGCCGCACTTCGGATACGCGATCAGCGCACGTGGACGTCGAAAATTGAGATTTTCACCAGTAGGTGCCATTGCGTTCTCCTTTAAACTTCGGGACGTAACACCCGGTGACTCAGGACAGGACGTTCGGCTGATAAAACCGAAATGTCGACGCAACTTTTGTAGGTTCCGTGAGATGGCGTTCCAGGCCAATACGATAGAAAGATGATGTGCAGAAATGAAGCGGCTTTTAGGGTTCCTTCTCGTTACTTTTCAATTCGCTACCGCCGGCTTGGCTCAGGTAGTGATCGATCCAAAGCTTCCCGATTACAAACCGACTAGCGGCGTTGCAGGAAAGATTGTGACTGTCGGGTCCGATACCATGAACAACCTCGCTCAACTTTGGACTGAGGAGTTCAAGAAATTTTACCCGAGCATGTCAGCAGCGATTGATGCAAAAGGTTCCTCAAACGCAATCCCGGCTTTGGTGAATGGTTCTGCGACATTTGGCCCAATGAGTCGAGACGCTAAGAAGTCCGAGATACAGGCTTTCAACGAAAAATTTGGCTACGACCCCGTCTTACTCCCTACAAGCATCGATATGGTTGCTGTCTACGTGAATCGCAACAATCCTATAGAAGGACTTTCCTTCCCAGAGATTGATGCAATTTTTTCAAGCACACGCAAAGGTGGTGCAAGATTTCAAGCAAAGCAATGGAGTCAACTCGGTGCTACCGGCGACTTGAAAGATAAAAAGTTTGAGTGCTATGGGCGAAACGCTGCATCCGGTACGTATGGGTTTTTCAAGGAGAAAGTGTTGCTTGACGGTGATTTTGGCGACTGGGTAACCGAAAACGCAGGCTCTTCCGCAGTAGTGCAATCTGTCGGTGCAAATATTGCGGGAATTGGCTATAGCGGGATTGGATACCGCACGCCGAACGTCAAACCTCTGATGCTCTCAGTAGAGCGTGGTGGCGCAATGGTTGCAGCTGAACCAAAAAATGCCTACGACGGATCGTATCCGCTGGCCCGCCCACTTTTTCTGGCGATCAATTACGACCCTCGGAAACCATTGGATCCAATGCGAGCCGAGTTTGTTCGCTACATTTTCAGCAAGCAAGGTCAATCGCAAGTGATCAAGGACGGGTACTTGCCGGTCGATGCAGAAACCGCGGCAGAAGCTCTGGCAATGGTCGGTCTCAAATAGTGACGACAAATTGCTACGGCCGGTGACAGAGTCCCTAGCTCCCGGTACAGAAAGTTAGTCGGTCGATCATTTAAGTGCTCTTCCAGCCGGTCAAAACGACCGTCGCAGTTCGACAGCCCAAATCGTGCTTGCAAGCTCGATGTTTTCTCATTGAAAAACGCCAGCGATTGCCATGAGCTCTTTAATAGTAGAGTCTATTTTAATGCTGTCGCAATGTTCGTCACCAATAGGTCGATTGGGGCATGATTAGGGTCGTCCTTCCGAAGGCAATTCGTGATGAGCGTTCGATTTTTGTGCACCTGCTGCAACACATCGATCAAAGCCAAGGATGAGTATTCAGGCAAAATGGTGCGGTGTCCACATTGCCGTGAACGAATTCTTGTTCCGACTGACGATCAACCCAACGATGTTCTAGAGCTCGGTGAAGACTACGGCCTAGCCGCAATGAGCGTAGGCGACATTGAGATCGACTCACCGGAGATGCATTCCGATCGCCCTAAAGTGATGCCTACGCGCGCCCAATTTCAGGATCTTCCAAAAAATCTGCCATTGAACCCACCTGACGAGCGAATCCCTAGAGTGCATAGGCAGATGCCTTCGGACCTTAATGCAGCCGATCCTTCTGAAAGCTACTCGCTATTGCTAAGGGTCAGTCTCAGTTTGCGCGTACTGGCTGCATGTGCAGCAGTCGTCTGGCTTTATCTTTTGGGCGGCGAGCTAATCGAATTTACCGTTGGTGGGGAAGACGCTACGAAAACTGACGCCTCGAGCTTGTCTTCTTGGACACGCTTACTCGCGACGTTTTTCGTTGGTGCTTCAATGGTGTGCATTTTAGCTGGCGCAAGCGAAGCGCTTCGTGTTTTGCTAGATATTCGCAATGTTTTAGCGAAATCGCAGCGCAGTTAGTGCTCGGGACGCGAGAGCAGTTTTCCTTCACAGCTACCAAACTACCAAAACAACTCGCACGTCACGCAGACAAAGTACGGCGTGACCGAATTTATAACGCACAGAAAACTCACGAACAGAAAGTGCTTCGTTTTTTCTCGATATCTCTCCAAAGCGTGGCATTGGAATTACAACCGGACCGCGGAGCCTAAGAGTCGCCGTACTTCAAGCGGGCTTGTGCGTCCCTGCCTAACCATATCGGTAGCTTGCTCGAGCAAGGTCGCCATTCCGCCTTCTCGCGCGATACGGTAAATCTCTCGGCTATCTCCCTTGTTTAAGATAGCGTGGGCAAGATTTGCATCTCGAAGATCTAAAAATTCACTAATGATTGCACGACTTTGAAATCCAGTGTCATTACAACGGGCACATCCCGTGGGAACGCGAACCACCTCAATATTGGCAAGTTCACAGAAGTCCGCAGGGTCGCGCGACTCACGGGAGCAAGTGCAGAGCAGCCGCAGCAGTCGTTGGCTCATCACAGCGATCAGTCCGCTGCGAACAAGAAACGGCTCAATACCCATTTCGATTAATCTACTAATGGCGGTCGCGGTGCTGTCCGCATGGAAAGTAGTCA
>JANPLP010000356.1:0-2150 GCA_031426595.1 Planctomycetia bacterium
GTGAACTATCGCGGCGACTACGATGCTTATCTGTACATGGTCAACAAAGAGATTGACACGGGCGAGCGCGAGCGGCAGGGAAAAAGCGTCGCTCCACCCAAATCGAAAGCGGGCGCTGCGCCAGCGCCTCGCGCGGCTCAGCCGGATGAAAAAGCGATGCGTAAGGAGCTCGCGCAGCTCGAAAAGAGCATTGTTCGTTTAGACACGCAGAAGAAGACGCTGAACGACCAATTGATGCAGTCCACCGAAGCCATCGAAGCGATGAAGCTCCACGAGGAGCTCACCAAAGTCACTCATGAGCTCGAAGCGGCGGAGCTTCGTTGGGCCGATCTTCAGCAACTGCTGGGCGAGTAGTATTGCGAGTTGAATGGATTGCTTAGATCTGCGAGTAGTGTGAGCCAAGCGACCATTCGCGCGACGTTACGCTGCACGGATGGCAGCGTTGACTTTGCGACGAGCTTGAACGACGTAGGCTTGGCCGGCGTACGAAACGCGATGTGAAGTGACCGACAAACCAGAGCGTTCGAGCCGCGCAGTGAGCTGGTCGATAGGATAGAAATGGAATCGTCCGCGACGCGCCTCTTGTTTCAGCCAGCGACCGTAGAACTGCATCTTAAATGCATTTACTAGAACTCGACCGGCGCGGGAAACTTTGTGGCCACCTTTCAACGATCGGAATAGAACTTTCCAGAAACCGGGATTGGGGACATTGATCGAGAACACGAACTGACCGGAGGGTTTGAGCACGCGGGCAATCTCATTGAGCAGGTTCATGAAGGCGGTGTCGTTGTACTCGCCGGTCACGGGATCCTTGGACTCGGCGTACGAAATTGCCAACCCTGAAATCACTCCGTCGAATGAATTGGATGCGATCTGAGGCAACCCATGGCTGAAGTCCACTTGTTGAAACTCAATCTGCGATGCGTCGGCTCGGGGCGTAACCACTTCGCGCAAGCTTGCGATGGCATCGACGTTCACAGCCGCGCAATCGGTCGCTAGAATTCGTCCGAGTTTGCCACCACCGGTCTGCCAGAGTGTCGCGGTTAATTGGCCCGAACCGCAACCCAGATCCAGCCACTGGTCACCTTCGCGAATTTCGACGCAACTGAATGTATCGCGTACCAGTTCTTTGTAGGGCCGACCGTTCTTTTGATCCCAGAAGGCCTTTGCACACGCGGCATCATGCCAGTAATTTTTATCAAAGCTCATCGTTATTCCTTTAGCGACTCATAGATTGATTGGATGTAGTGACCGCCATTAAGGGCTAGGCGGATTTGCGAATCCGGGCGGCGGCTAGCTCGTTGAGTTCCGCGGCGCATTGCGTGTTTAGCACTTCTTCGAGCCGCACCAGGGCTCTGGCAACCGTGGCACCGTCGAGTACTCGGTGATCGTACACGATGCGCACATTCACGTTTCCGTCAGCATCGATGGGACCATAGTTCAACGTACTGGTCAGCGGCGATAGCGGATGTAGGGACTCGGCGCCAAGGCTACCGTAGACGCTGATGCCGAACGTACCAAAATGCCGTGCGCGGTAGTAGCCTGAACCATTCAGTCCGATCCACCAAATCGATCTGCGCAAAAAAGTTGGGAACCAATACATAAGCTTTGCCAGTCGATAGGATCGCAGCTTCTCGATGGGTTCTTCGCGGGCTTGTCGCAAGCAGCTATCGAGGCTGGTGAGGCTGTTGGTGTCCAGTTCACCTAAGCGCAGGAAGGCAACCGCGGGTTCGCCGTCAACTTCTTTCTCGATTGCAATGCTAGCGAGCGAGTTGGGGTGTTGATAAAAGTGAGCCCAGGGGAGGGCCAGATAAGAGCGCCGCAGGGAAGGGAATTCGCCGCAGACGATAGCATAAGCTTTCGCCACGATCACGACCCAGCTTGGCGCGTTTGGCAGGCGTTTACGAGCGGCCAGTGTTTGGCCGACGTTCATTTTCCGCTGGACGGGAATGCTAGGTATTTTCTGCGAAAAGTGGAGCAGATCGATAATGTATTGTCGCGGGAGCGTTAGCCGAATGAAGCGGCCCGCCCGGCCTTGTCCTTGGCTCATAATTCATTCCTTGAAGAGGCTGAGTTGTTGATAACACAGTTCTTCAAGGGATACCACAGCAACCCGTGCAGCGTTACAGCTTAATTTTGGGATTCTTCGT
>JANPLP010000357.1:0-5639 GCA_031426595.1 Planctomycetia bacterium
CCAAGTGTCAAGCCAACTAAACCCCAGGCTGCCATCCATCCAGTTTGATCGAAACGCGATCGCCAAACCCAGGCTATCCCCATTGCGATCACGCTTCCAAGAATCGACGCCTGGAGGGCCCGCAATCGAATTGAATCCGAAAGCGATACTAGGTAGTCCAGTGTTTCGGCGACGAAGACGTCCGGACGCAAGGCTATCGCCGCAAGAACCCCGAACGATCCGAGCATCCAAACGCGAACCGGAAGAAGGCCACCGCCGAAGCTGGTCAGCGCGGCAGCGTACAAGAAATAGAGAAGCCACGCGTGCAAGCCTGCGATATAAAAGAATCGATCGTCCATAAAATATAGATTGACCGGCATGCCGTATGGTAGCTCCGAACTCTTGTCCAGCGGTAAATTCCCGCCATGCGACAGGACCGTACTGAGGAAAACGCTCAATGCCAACAACCCTCCGATCAATTCGAAGATCGGATAACGCGGTGAAATGCTCAGCCTGCAAGCTCGGCAGCGGCCCCCGAGGAGCAACCATCCAATCACAGGCACATTGTCGGATGGTCGAATAGGAGCACGGCAATGAGGACAAAACGACGTTCCCGTCACCGGAAGTCCAGCGGGCAAGCGGTAAGCCACGACATTCAAGAAACTCGCGATACAGCTTCCGACAATAAAAATCCAGATGCCGAGAAACCATTCGAAGAGCCTGCACAACAACAGGTCTTGAATCGCATAAGCAGAACGAAGGCCATATCCTTCGCGATAGAGCTGAATCAAAATGCTTGCCCCCGCGAAGATTACTAATAGAAACATCCCCAACGCAATCCAAAGGATACGACGAGCCAAAGCCCGACGTCGTCGATCCAACATCAGGGGAGTCCGCTTCTGGTGAGTTTCGAAAAACACGCTGTTCCTTAAAAAAATGAATGGTTTAACGGAACGGCGCTAGCCCAATGCCGCTGACTTTCGTGACTTCTTTGTAAGCGGAACAACGCGAGCCGTCCGGTTCTTCAGGGTTTTTCGCACTTCCACCGGACGGCTCGCGCCGTTCCGCTACTAAAGTCAGCGACACTTGGCTATCGCCGTTCCGCTACAATTCCCGGGAGAGGTGAAGGCTCTCGCCTCCGTTATACCCTACAGGAGTTTCCCTCGTTTTGGAGTTCGCTTTTGCAACGAGTCCCGAGTGTTCGAATTGTTCCGTTGACCGACTACACGCCGCGAGACAGTGGTCATTATGTTCTCTACTGGATGACGGCGTTTCGTCGCAGTCGTTCGAATTTTGCACTTCAGCGAGCTATCGAATGGGCCGAGCGACTCCAGCGTCCGTTGCTCGTGACCGAGGCAATACGCACGCATTATCGTTGGTCTTGCGATCGCTTTCATCAATTCTTGATCGACGGCATGATCGACAACGCGACGGCTTTTGCCAAGTCCCGTGCGACCTATTACCCGTACATCGAAGAAAAAGCTGGAGATGGAAGCGGCCTGATCGAAACGCTTTCGGAAGAAGCGTGCCTTGTCGTTACCGACGATTTCCCTTGTTTCTTTCATCCGAAGCTCTACGAGAAAATCGTTCGACGATGGAAGGTTGCGGTGGAACTAGTCGACAGCAATACGATTCTTCCGATGCGTGTCGCCGATCGGACGTTTACGGTCGCGCATTCCTATCGCCGCTTTATGCAAAAGGAAATCCCGAAACATCTGGCGGATTTTCCGTCCGCCAGTCCGCTCGAAGAGCTCCATGTACCGAAGCTCACGAGAATCGCCGATAGAATTCAAAAGCGATGGCCAGCACTGTCTGTGGCGGAGCTTCGTGCATTTAAACTCGAACGACTCCCTATCGATCACACCGTAAAGCCAACAGGCATGCCCGGCGGGCCTGTCGAGGCAGGTCGAGTCCTCGAACGATTTGTGACAAAGCGACTGACGGCTTACAACGAGGCTCGCAATGAACCTGAGCAGGCGGGTTCGAGTTGGCTTTCACCCTATCTTCACTTCGGACATATCAGTCCTCACGAAGTATTTTCACAGACGATGGCAAAACACGATTGGAACCCATCCAAGCTTGGCAAACCCAATGGCAAGATGAACGGTTTTTGGAATCTGGATGACAACGCCGAAGCATTCCTCGATCAATTATTGACATGGCGTGAGATCGGTTTCAACATGTGCTGGCGGGAGTCGCGTTATGATCGATATGATTCCTTGCCGGCCTGGGCACTGACCACCCTCAAGGAGCATGCTCAAGATCCAAGGCCGGCCATTTACTCGCTCGACCAGTTCGAACGATCCCAAACGCACGACGAACTCTGGAACGCGGCTCAACGGCAACTCGTCCGCGAAGGCCGCATTCACAATTATCTACGCATGCTCTGGGGGAAGAAGATCTTGCACTGGACGGCTTCTCCTAAAGATGCCCTACACGTCCTGATCGAACTGAACAACAAGTACGCGCTCGACGGACGCGATCCAAATTCGTATAGCGGAATTTTTTGGATCCTCGGCAGATACGATCGTGCGTGGGGCCCCGAACGCCCGATCTTCGGAAAGATCCGCTACATGACCAGCGAGTCCACTCGCAACAAATTTTCCGTCAAAAAATATATTCAGTCGAACAGCAGCAGTTGAACGACGCGAGGAGGCGCGGGCCGCTAATTTGGTATGGAAATGTTTTCCAGTCACGCGAAGTCGATTGCGTCATTATTGGAGTATCATGCGACTATCGAAGTACGGGTCGCAGTACCATATTGCGATATTGAACCGAAGTATGATCGCCTTGCAGATAAATCGGTCCAGGACTTGTCACGTCGCTTAGTAATGCTCCACCGGTGCATCCCTCGACGGGCTGGTTGTCGATCACGCGCTGGCCGTTCAGGACGACCGAAACATGGCGATCGACGAGCGTCAGATCATAGCTTTCCCATTCTCCGGCTGGCTTCCCGGCGTTCGTCGTCGGCGCGACCCGACCAAAAACCGCGCCTGGTCCATTGATACCTTGCATACGACTATCGCGATGCGTGACTTGGACTTCGTAAAGCCCCCGAAGATAAATACCGCTGTTTCCTCCTTGTTCGCCCGGCAATCGGTATTCGATATGCAATGCAAAGTCCTCGAACTCCTGAGCAGTCCGCAAATTCGCGTACTCACCGTACGCGCTAAAGTCGGTTTTCGGAGTATCGTTGCACAAAACTCCGTCGCGAACGCTCCAGCCATTCTTCTTGTCGTCGCGGCTCATCTTCCAGCCGCGCAGGTCGACTCCGTTAAAAAGCGCAATGGGTTCGCCGAATCGAACTTTGCTGAGATTGGGTGCCTTGGGCATCGGTGGTTGGCGTTTACCGAAAAACTCAAGTCGAGCCTCATCGCCAGTTCCGTCGCCACGTTCCAGGTTTAGCACCATTCGATCGCCATCGACTTTTGCCGAAATTACTTCTATTGCCTGCGGTTTGCCGTCTTTACTGTTTCCGCGAGAATTCAATTCAAATTGGAGCTGATGGTTGTCGATCGACGCATTCTTCATCGGTCGCGCCGAGCCAACGCCCCACATGACTTGGACCTCGATGCCCGAGTCACCTTGCTGAACATCCAACCACCCGGCTTCTTTCGTGGGGAGTGTTAGCGACCATTGGCCGAAAAATAGTTTGTCGCTTGACGTGGTTGAAGCTCCTTCCGTTTTTACATTCTGGGCGTGAACGAATGAACCGGAACAAACGATCATGTAAAAAATAGCGATTATTCGAGCAGATAGAAGCATCAAGGTTTTCCAGTATTTTGCTTTTCATCGGTGTGGGAATCGTAGGACAATGCATTTCTGCCCGTCCCATGATTCTACGTTAGGACGCGCAGAAGTTCCTGTCCCTACACTAAAATCGCGGGAACGCCGTTACCCGATGCGACCAACGCCTTGCTGTACAACGTTCCTTAACGCTGGAGTCAAGGCAGTGACCATCTCGGGTACTGGGAAAGCATCCGACTTCAACGCCTACTACAGCCGCCTTAGGCCATCTTCGGTCATAGCGCACGGGAATTCGGCATCGATTTCGTCGATGCGTTGCAACGTTGGTGCATCGAGCTCCAGATCGCTCGCGGCGAGGCTTTCTTCGAGTTGTTCAACGGTGGTAGCTCCGACCAATGTCGAAGCGACAAAATCGTGCTGACGGCTCCACGCGACGGCGAGAGCCGTGGTAGTGATCCCCAAGTCTTGAGCGATCGGGGCTAGTCGCTTCGTGACTTCGACGGTGCGATCGTTGACAAATCGCTTGGCCATTCGTTTCTGGCGTTCACCGCCGTTGACGATATAATCGGTGAAGCGGGCCGCATCGGGCGTTCCGTGGTTGTACTTGCCGGTAAGAACTCCGCCGCCTAGCGGAGAATACGGCAAGAGACTCACACCTTCGCGTCGACAAACCTGGGCGAGTTCGCTTTCGCAACGACGGTTGATCAAGCTGAAATTGTTTTGCACGGTGTTGAACCGAACGGTCTTCTGTTTCTCGGCGGCCCATAGACTTTTCATCAATCCCCAGCACGTTTCGTTGCTGCTTCCGACAACGCGGATCTTGCCTTGCTTGACCAGATCGTCGAGCGCTCCCAAGACTTCTTCGTAAGGCATCCCATGATCAGGCCAATGCGTCTGGTAGAGGTCGACGTATTCGGTTTGCAAGCGTTGAAGCGATCCTTCGATCGCAACAAAAATCTGGCGGCGATCAAGAGCCGTCCGAGTATGTCGCACGGGCGGAGTGAACCAGCCGTGGCCGGGACCGGTAATCTTGGTCGCGATAAGTATGCTATCGCGAGGCTTGGTCTTCATCCAGCGACCAACGATCGATTCGGTGACACCGAAAAGATCGGCTGATGGTGGGACCGGATAGAGTTCGGCTGCGTCAAAAAAATCGACTCCATGATGATAAGCGCAATCCATGATCCGAAACGATAATCGTTCATCGCATTGCAAGCCAAACGTCATCGTCCCCATACCGATACTGCTGACGACTAAACCGCTTCGCCCCAAACGTCTGCGCTGCATAACTATCCTTCCAAGATGATTCGAAGCATCCGTCGCAGTGGTTCAGCCGCTCCCCAGAGCAATTGATCGCCGACCGTGAAGGCTGATAGGTATCGACCACGATTTCCCGTGCCTAACTCGAGTTTTCGCAACCGTCCAACAGGACAATCCAAAACGCCGGTTACCGCAGCCGGAGTTAGCTGTTTGATCGAGGCTTCTTTGTTATTCGGAATCACTTTGGACCACGGATTCGCATCGGCCAAAATGCCTTCGATCTCATCGACCGGTACGTCTTTCTTCAAATGAATGGTGAGGGCTTGTGAGTGGCAACGCATGGCACCGATACGAACACAAAGTCCATCCACGGGAATCGTACCGGGGGCCAAACCAAGAATCTTATTGGTTTCGGTCGGGCCTTTCCATTCTTCTTTGCTCTGCCCGTTATCGAGGTCCTTATCGATCCATGGGATCAAACTGCCGGCCAGCGGCACTCCGAAATTCTCGGTTGGCAGTCCGTCGCTTCGCAACGTCATCGCGACGGTTCGATCGATTTCGAGAATCGCCGACGCGGGATCTTCGAGGTTCTTAGCAACCGCAGCGTGGGCTGTTCCCATTTGCTTGAGCAATTCCCGCATGTTCTGGGCACC
>JANPLP010000358.1:0-11521 GCA_031426595.1 Planctomycetia bacterium
GGGAACTCGTTGCGGTGTCTAGAGTCAAAGTGTAGATCTGTCTTTTCGTGGGCCGCACTTTTCACTAGTCGAGTTGTCATGGTGCTATTCAATCGAGCTAAGCGAAACAAAGCGAGGCACCGTCGTTTTCGGGTAGAGCAACTGGGGATTAGGCAGGTTTTTTAAGTCACGCCGTTCGGTGCATTGCCAGATGACACCGCTGAGTTCATGCTGGGTCGTGTTGCGGTTACGCCTATATTTCTCGAGAGCAATGGGCAGATCGATGCTAACACCGAAAATTGGACGCAGGCTCACATCGCGGATGTATTAGCTAAGATTGAAGAGGGGATGCAGTGGTGGGTGGATACTCTGGCCACATTCAACAGCGTACATGAGCTGGAATTTGTCATCGACCCGGTTTACGCTGAAACACCCGTCGCGACCAAGTACGAACCCATTAGTCGTATTTCAAACGACTTTACGCTTTGGGTGCAGGAGTTTTTGACTGAGCGAGGCTATAGCAACAACATCCCGAGCGGGATCCGAGCGTTTAATCACAGCCAGCGCGAAAAGTTGAACACAGACTGGTCGTTTACGATATTTGTTGTCCCGTCGGTGAATGATTCCGATGGTCAGTTTGCAGCGGGCGGTTCGTTCATGCGAGCTTTTGCGTTCGCGGGCGGCTTGTTTCAGGTTATTCCTTCGACACGTCCGGCTTCGACGTTTACTCATGAAACCGGCCATATGTTCTGGGCTCGCGATGAGTACGCGGGGGGCGGTTCTTTCTTCCAGCGTCGCGGTTACTACAACACGCCAAACACGAACGCCGTCGATAACCCCACCCCGGGCTTCGTGCAGCAGCCGAGCATCATGGCGGCTGGAACACTGCTAGAAACTGCCTATACGAACCATGTATCGGCGGCTTCGACTTTGGCCATGGTAGGTTGGCAGGACAGCGACAATGACGGGATTTTCGATGTGCTGGATGTGCCGTTAAAACTGACCGGCGCGGGGTATTACGACTCCGCGACCAGCAACTATCGATTCAACGGAGTGGCCACTGTTAAGACGATGCCAAATCTGAACACGGAAGGTTTGAAGAATGATATTACGATCAATCGAATTCGTGAGATCGAGTATCGCTTGGATGGCGGCACGTGGCAAACCTTTTCGCAACCAGGGACTTATGTAGCTGATCTGAATCTCTCGATTCCAGTTCCCGCCAACGCGACCATGATCGAAATCCGCGCGCGGGACTCAAAAAGTACCGTTACCAGCAACGTGTTTTCAGGTCGGTTAGTTCGAGCTGATGCGACTCAGGTACCCGGCGTGAACGGATATGTTTGGATCGATGCGAATAAAAATGGATTGCGGGATGCGGGCGAGTTTGGGCAGTCGGGCTGGACGGTAACCGCTCTTGGGACGAACGGTGAATCGCTAAGTATTCGCAAAAATGTTGAGCCAGATGGGTTGCCCGATGGGCAATTGGCCAGCAACTTCAATCCGTTCGTGACGCTTAGCGCGATAGGGTCGGACAGCGACGGTCGTGTCGGCGTTTTCAGCGATACAGCGAATAGTACAGGTACTAAGAACTTTAGGGCGTTTTCGCGAGCCTCGCAGTCGTACTTGTCGACCTGGACAGCAGCTAGCCGCCGGTTGCAAATCAATTTTACGACACCCACCAGCACCGTGGAGATCGATGCGATTGGGGCGGCGACTAGCTCCTACGGCCGATTAGAGATTTACAATGCTAGTGGTCAACTGCTGGGGCGGTACACCACGTCGGAGTTGGCGAACGGCGGCGTCGAGACCATGCGTCTGGCTCGTGGGACCGCAGATATTGCTTATGCCATCGCGGGTGGGCACACGGGTGGAAACGTGCGGCTTGATAATTTGCAGTTTGGCGCGAAGACAGAAACGACGACAGGAGATCGCGGCCAGTACTCATTCCCGTCGTTGCCGGCGGGCACCTATCGAATCCAAGTTGCATCGCTCACTGGAAGCCCGCTGGCACCAGCGAGCGGTCGGCAGAATGTGACGGTACTTGCTAACACAGCGGCATCAGATATCGATTTTGGTTACGTTTTGAACACCAGTCAGTGGCAAAATTCGACCAATCGCCACGATGTTAGCAACGACGGAATGGTTTCCCCGCTCGACGCGCTTTTGATTATCAATGACCTCAACGCGCGCCGCGCGCGTACGTTGACGGGAACCAATTTTCTTCCACCGCCGTTCATTGATGTCAACGGTGACAGTGCTGTGTCCGCGATTGACGCGTTATTAGTCATTAACTTCCTAAACGCGGCGCGGGGTGGAGGGGGGGAAGGTGAAGGCCAAATGTCGCCTCCGACATCTAATGGTTTGTTGGGTAACGATGAGGGAGAAGACGCGGATGCTGCATTACCGCCGAGCGATGGGGAATTTGTGGGCACATGTTCGGCAGCGCAGCGGTCACTGGACTCCTTCAACTGGACAATGGGGGATGCGTTTTCGGCACCGCTGGTAGCTGAAGACGAGGACCATTCGCATATCGACGATGATGCGGACAGCGACGTGGAGCACGAAATCGAACTTGATGCGATACTCCATCTTTTGGCTTTGTCACGGTCTGTAACCTAACGCGTGAATTGGCCAGCCCTTTTAGGGGTGTTGGGCGTGGCTTCTGGGAATTAGTAGGCACTTTTGAATTGCTGGAACTTTTCTGCTTTTGGCGACTCTAACGATGGTAAGGCGGCAAAGGTTTCATTGTGCAGGGTGTATCGGCAAAGCCAGCCCAATGATATTGGATTGCCCCGATTCCGCATCTTGCGCAAGCTTCCTGAATTGCAAATAGTTCCTAGCCCAACTAATCTAATGCCTTGAGGAACGGAGTCTTGACCTGCGGTGAAGGCATTTTTCAATGCTTCGACGTGTAGAGACGGCCTTTAAACTTGGTTGGCATTCCATCGGTTGCTTGGGGCTTGGGTGTCCCAAGCCATGTACCCAGACGCTTTTTCCTTGTCGACAATTTGGGCGTTGAGATGAAAAAACAGACGAATTCGGTTCTTTCGAAATTGCTGCGTTACAAGCGAAATCGCGCTCAAAAGCACCGCGGATTGCGGATGGAATTGCTCGAAGGCCGACGAGTTATGGCGGCTGATACGCAATTGCCTTTGCACAACGCGCTGATGGCACCTGACGTAAACCGAGATTTTTCGGTATCTCCAGTCGATGCTCTTTTGGTGATCAATGCACTGCATGCTCGGTCTCGAGGTGGTGTCGGCGAAGGTGAAAGTCCTTACAGCTATACTCCGAACAAAGATTCTTTCCTTGACGTGTCGAATGATGGAAAAGTCTCCCCGCTCGATGCGCTTTTGGTTATTAATCAGCTAAGAGGTGAAGGTGAAACTCTAAAGCTTGTTTCATTTAGAATCGAGTTTTTGAATGCCGCTGGTAATGTAATTACGCAGGCGAGTGTCGGTGAAACGGTTACCGCCAGGGTTTACGTCAAGGATCTTAGAACGCTTGCGAACCCAGTAGATCTGCCAGATATTGATAATCCCCCTGATGTCGAGGGAGCGCCGAATACTTTCCCCAATCCAGCCGACGGCGATCTTGACCGAAATGGGAACGGGATATTCGATATTGGACCTGATGACTCGTTTGCAACTGGAGTTTTCTCTGCGGGAATCGATTTAGATCTAACTGGAAGTGAGCCAGTCGGAAATCTGGTGACTCATGTGCGTCCAGGTACTTTCATAAGTAGCCTTACTTTTGGACCGAGAATAAATTCGTTCCCTGAGGGGCGACCAGGCGCAGTGGGCTCGGATGAAGAGTTTAACGAGGTATCCGCGTTTGATTTAAGTCTCAACACTCGCCCGCTCCAAGATCAGAATATTGACCCGACGCGCAACGAGCTTTTCTTTAGTACACGTTTCACGCTTCTCAGCCCCGGTTCGTTCGCGATCACACCGAATTTTGCGGAAACTGCGTTTGATGCTTCCGGTGCGCCCTCGATTTCGCCGACGTTTATTCGAACTTACAGAGGGTCTAGCGGTATTGCTGTGCCTGAGGCTCAACAAGAGTACATCACCGGCACCTTGGCCATTCTATCAGACCCGACCTCCCCAGTGGCTGTGGACGACACGGTGAGTTCACCTGAAGATCAGCCATTGATTTTAGCGGGCGTAGGCTCCACGGTAACTCCGCCGCTCATCCAAAATGATACGGTCACATCAGGGCGTACTTTGACAGTGACTGCGGTCTCCGCGATTTCAGGAATAACTCAAGGCACTGTTAGCGGTTTGACATACACACCCCCAGTAGATTTCTCTGGTCAAGATCGAGTTACTTATACGATTAGGGATTCCAATGGTTTGACGTCGAGCGCGACTGTTACCATCAACGTAAGCCCGGTGAATGACGCGCCGGTGGCGGGGGATGATGTTGCATCGGGTTTTTTGAACGAGCCAGTGACCATTGCAATCTCAAGTTTGTTGTTGAATGATTCACCTGGACCGGGTGAAGGTCCGAGCCCAGGTGTGCCTGGTCAGTCGCTGTCGATTTCATCTGTCGCGACCACTTCTGGTTCTGTACAAATCGTTGGAACCGATGTTGTCTACACACCACCGGCTGATTTTATTGGCGACAGAACATTTACTTATACGTTAGTGGACAGTGGCACACCACCACGGACGGCAGTCGGCACGGTGACGGTTACGATCGATCCTCGCGAAGTACCTTTTGCTCGACGAGATACTGCTTCAACGACTGAGATTTCTGCTGGTCAACCGCAGACGGGTGTGTCTATCCCTGTTCTCGCAAATGACTTGGTCAACGTGGGCGCTACTCCGGTTCTGGTCAGGTTTGATGCCACGTCAGCGCGCGGAGGTACCATTACAGCGAATGTTGACGGAACACTTCAATACGTCCCGGCATTTGAATTCAATGGACCAGATACCTTTAAGTATACGTTAAGCGACACGTTGGAACCCGGCACTGAATCCGTGGCGACGGTGACGGTGAACGTGGCGGATGTCAATGATGCTCCGACTGCTAGTAACGATAATGCTAACGGAACAGAGGATACTCCGGTAACCATCGCCATTGGGACGCTACTTCTGAATGATTCACCGGGCTTGGGTGAAACCGCTGCAGATACTTCGACACCACAGACATTGACGCTATCGATTCCGAGTGGAAGTTCAACTAATGGATCGGCGGTTGTTTCGGGATCGAATGTGATATTCACCCCTAATCTCAACGTGAATGGCAATGTTACTTTTACATATGTAGTTACCGACTCAGGTACGCCAGCCTTGACGGCTACTGCGACAGTTGTGGTTAATTTGGCGGCAGTGAATGACGCGCCTGTTACCGCACCTGATCGGGTTAGTACCAATGAAGATACGCCATTGGTTATCACTGATCTGCAATCCCTTTTGTTAAATGACTCAGCAGGACCTGCTGATGAACCACAGGGCTTGACGCTTGTTAGCGTCTCGAAGCCTGCAGCGACGCTCGGCACCGTTGCTTTTAATGCGGTCGCTGGCACGATTACTTATACGCCTGCATTGAACTTTAATGGCGATGAGACTTTTACTTACGTCGTGCGCGATTCCGAGGGTGCGGAAGGGACAGGTACTGTCACAGTAACCGTCAATCCCATAAATGACGCTCCGATAGCAGGCGTCGATTCAGTCACGGCTTTCAAGGGAGTTGCGCTTCAGATTCCCGTTGCTGACTTGGTCGCTAATGATTCGCCTGGTCCTGCCAATGAAAGCGGCCAAACACCTCTTCGCATCACTAGTGTTTTTAGTGCGGTGAACGGTACGGTGTCTTTGAACGCGGCAACGGGGGTGATTACTTTCACACCAGCAGCGGATTTTTCAGGTGCAGCTTCTTTCCAATACACTGTT
This sequence comes from Planctomycetia bacterium, assembly GCA_031426595.1. Taxonomy (GTDB): domain Bacteria; phylum Planctomycetota; class Planctomycetia; order Pirellulales; family Pirellulaceae; genus Aureliella. The sequence goes on from JANPLP010000358.1 coordinate 5,880, forward strand.
CAAGACAATGGACCTAGCGGTGGGACCAATGTCAATTCAAGTACTGGGACCGTTAATGTTACGGTTCGAGATTTCGTGCCGACGGATATCACCGGTACGGTATGGGTCGACGAGACAAACGATGGAGTGATCGATAGCGCGGAACGAAAACTGGGCGGAGTCGAGGTTACGTTGACGGGCAATGCACTGGGAATTCCGATTGCGGCTCGCACTTACATCACTCTGGCAGATGGCAGTTATCACTTTAGTAACCTTGCGCCTGGTCAGTATGTAGTGACCTATAATCGTCCGCTTTACATGATTGATGGGCGGGACGTAGCGGGGGATTTGGGTGATGCGGACAGTGTCTCGAATCAGTTCACGGTAAATGTCGCTCAGCCGGGTGGTGCCGAAGCCGACGGTTACAACTTCGCAGTAACTGGAATCGAGGCAGGTTACGGGAGATCGTTAGATCAACTGGCCTCGCGTTATTACATGAACGACCCGAACCTCGCGTATCGTGGGCTATATGCAGCCATCGGTGCGGACAACTCCGCGCTGTGGATGGCTAAGCTAGACGGCTTCGAGGCGATGGTTACAGGTGAGGTTGTGTTGAACGCGGCAGGTAACCGTTTGCAGCTGACGATGGTGGATGCAAACCAAAATGTTTACACAGCTTCGCTCACATCGAGCCAGTTTGTTGTGACTACGGATCGCATTTCTGGTAACAAGCTCATTCGCGTCTTGGGTAGTGCCGCGTCGATCAATTTCCAGCAAATTAGCTTGGCTGCCCCGCCACCGGTTGCGATCAATCGGTATCTAGAAGCTATCGATGAGATCTTTAGCCAAGAAGGCTGGTAGAACCTCCTCTGAAAAGGGGTTGGTTTGAGTCGAAAGTTTTAAGACCTTCCTTGGTTGCCCCGAGGAAGGTTTTTTTACGCCTTGGGAGATGGCCGATTTTCCGGGTGAATTGCGGAAAGCAGGAACGTATCTGTTCAAACGCTTCCAATCGCATAGATGCAACACTTTTTAAATATTTGACCGCGGACTGTAACCAGAGGACCAAAAATCCGTATCACAGAGCAGCAGATTGATACGTGGCTGGTTGTGTCTGGAAAGTTGCAAAGATGTCAAAGAAACAATGCGAGAAGTGCGGCAGTGCTTTTGATGCCGGGGATTGCTGCCAAGTGTGTTTGCTGCATTTGGGGCTTTCCGGGGGCTCGGCGGCTCAGTCGCATGCATCAGGCGAGCAGTGTGAGGGTGGTCTGCCCAGCATTGCTGAGTTAAACAGTCGCTTTCCTCAACTTGAGATTTCGAGGTTGATTGGTCGTGGCGGCATGGGGGCGATTTATCAAGCTAGGCAAACGTCGCTTGATCGAGACGTGGCATTGAAGTTGATTGCCAAGGAGGTTTCGCAGGACCCAACGTTCGTTGAGAGGTTCGAGCGCGAAGCAAAAACGCTTGCCAAGCTTTCGCATCCGAATATCGTGACTGTCTATGACTTTGGTTACACTTCAGACGGTGTGGCTTATCTGATTATGGAGTTCGTTGACGGGATTAATCTTCGGGAAGCGATGCGTTCGCGCAGCGTCGGACCCGACGATGCGCTCGACGTGGTAGCGACGACTTGCCGAGCTCTCGAGTACGCTCATTCACGCGGTGTGATTCATCGCGACATCAAACCGGAGAACATTCTGCTGGGTGAAGACGGCAGTTTGAAAGTAGTAGACTTTGGGATTGCGAAGATTGTTGATGACTCGGTGCGGACTCCGACGCTCACTGCGACGCGGCAGGTGTTAGGATCTCTGCACTACTTGGCTCCAGAACAACTGGAATCACCCGATCAAGTCGACCATCGAGTTGATCTGTATGCTCTGGGGGTGGTGTTTTATGAGTTGCTTACGGGCGAATTGCCGCTGGGTCGTTACGAGCCCCCAAGTGTTCTGGATGTGCGAACGGACAAGCGAATCGATGGCGTGGTGCTTAAATCACTGAGTCGCAAGCCCGGCAATCGTTTTCAGACGGCGAAAGAGTTTGGGCTTGAGATTCAGCAACTGCGGACCAGCGAAGGTGTGCCGTTGAGTGATAGTTCGGCACAGATGCCACCGCCGCTTCCTGGAGTTACCATCGATAGCGGCAAACCGGTTTCCGTTCCGTTTAATAGTGACTTGCCATTTACCTGTGAGCGATATCATGGGCTCGCGGAGGCACTGGGTTTGATATATGCCAATCAAGAATCGCTGTGCGTGGAGTTTCGAACTCGCGACAAGATCATGGGTATGCTGAAGTCGAAGGCTCAGATAGTTCAAATTCCGTTTGAAAAGCTGACTCGCTGCGAGTTGATTGGTGGGGTGTTTGCTTGGAAACTGGTTATCTCTGCCAATAGCCTATCGGTGTTAGGCGACCTTCCCAATAGCGAATCGGGATCGGTTGAGTTGCAAATCAAGCGACGCGACGTAACTGCCGCCAAACGCTTGCTGAGTGCAATCGGATATGGCACCAACCATCGCTCACCTGTTTTGACGGCACCGGAGTTCGGGTCGCCTGAGTACAACAATCAGGCGGTTTTCGGCGGCTTGATGATCCTCTGCGGCATTATCAATTTCGGTAGTTTGGCGATCGCGCAAGTGATCAACGCTAACGCGCATCATAGTTCGAGAGCCAGTTTGGCGAGCGCAGCGATTTCGATTGCGGTTTTGTTTGGGCCGATTGCTTTGATGCAGTTCGTGGGTGGGATTCTGAACTTCGTTTTAGCTATGAAGCCATTAAATGGTGTATTGACGATTGTTTCGATGATTCCGATGTCTCCTGCCTGGTTGATCAGTTTTCCCGCAGCGATTTGGGCTTCGCCGTGGATGCGGGGGAGATCTGGCGCGTCCGCGAATGCGCGGAATTGGGGTGCAACGACATTGATGTTCATTCGTGAATCGCGCTGGTCGAAGGTGGTTGCGGTGGCCAATGCGATTGGGTTGGTGACGGTCGGGATTTGTGCGATGGTTTATATCTTCGGGCTTTATCCTGCTTCCGTCGCCTATCGAGTGGTTGGCGATGCGGAGTTGCTCCATGGGGAAAGTCTAGTACGAAGTGTCCAAAGCCGCTTGGCGATCGTTGCGCCGAACGCCGAAGTTGCTGTCGATTCGAATAGGTCGCGGATTGTTGTCCGTGACTGGCAGAAAGCTTTGCAGCGGGTCAAGCAGGCTCTGGAGATCGAGAATCCGGTGCAGCTCGCTGTTCTAATTCCTGCCGATCAGCCGTTCGATGATGACGCGGTTTGGATGCCGATGGCTGGTTCTTACGCTTCAAAAGAGGTGTTAACTGAGGCGCAAGGAATGACGACCAATGTGGCAACAAGGAAGCAAAAGGTTGTGCTGCGCGAAAACATGGTGTCAAAGATTTCGGCGGCTGACGATCGAATAACCCTTGAGTTAACAACTGTGGGGCGCGAATCGTTCAATGCTGCTCAAGCTTTCGGGGGCAGTGGTTCGCTTGGGTTAGTGGTCGCTGGTTTGGTGGAGGGTGTCGCTGAGAAAGGAGACGTCACCAACAAGCGAATCCGTTTTAAGCTTGACGATCAGTCTGAGTTTAGTGTCGAAGCGATTCAATCGGCTATGCGGGGGCCTGCACTGACCTGTGAGTTGGAACTGATCGAGGATTAGGTAAACTTGTGCAAGTAATGGGTGCTCATGCAGTTAGCATTTTGATTACTTCATCGTGAACTAAGCCATTGCTACCCACGCCGTCGCCGCCGAAGACGGTGGACTCGCCGGACCAACTGGTGAACTTACCACCGGCCTCTTCCACCACGGGTTGTACAGCGGCGAGGTCCCAAGGGTTGGCGATGGGATCGACCATGACTTCAGCGCGGCCCGTGGCAACAAGTAGGTAGCCGTAGCCGTCGCCCCAAGTGCGACTGATATAAGAGGCCTTTTCCAATTTCTGATAGCCCTCCCCTGCTCCGCGTTTTTGAAAGGAATCGAATTGCGTGGTGGTGAAGAGGCCTTGAGCGAGTGGGCGCTTTGAAACTTGGCATTTGGATGGAACCTCACTGCGGAGTGAATGCCAGGCCCCAGTTCCTTGGGCGGCGAATACGATTTCATCTAGGGCGGGAATATAGATCACGCCGCCGAGACATTGACGATTGTGTACGATACCGATCAACGTTGAATAAATCGGTACACCGGAGATGAAGCTTTTTGTGCCATCGATTGGATCGACGATCCACTGATAGTCTGAGGTTCCCGCGTGCGAACCAAATTCCTCACCCAGGATTGCATCGTCGGGGAACCGTTGGCTAAGTTCGTGGCGTATCAGTTCCTCAGCTTGTTTATCTGCGATGGTTACGGGCGAGTTGTCGCCTTTGCGTTCTACTTCAACGCCGCTTGTTTGGAAATAGTCAAGCGTGAGCTTTCCTCCCAGCTTGGCAAGCTCAACAGCACATGCGAGGCGGCCCTCGAGACTGGATTTAAGATGTGGAGGGAACAGCATGATTTTGCCTGGAAGTTGTTTACGAGTGTTTGGGAGGTGTGCAGGAGTCAAGTGTCGCGCCGGCGCTCGTGGCGTGTCAGTCTCGAATACCGTGGCGTCGTGTTAACTTGGATGTAACATAGTGCAGCTTGGAAAGTCTGCCAACGGCGTCGCTCTGCGAGCCACATAACTTGCGGTGCATCGAGTGGACTGTGTAAAACGCGTCGAGACTCCCAGGCGAAACGAATATGGTATAGTTTCCGGTTTCCAATTACGCCCAATGAGGCCAGGCGGAGGCGGTTACCTGTGAAGACGATGATCTTGTGCGGTGGACAAGGGACTCGGATGCGAGAAGAGACCGAGTTTCGCCCGAAACCGTTGGTCGAGATTGGTGGTCGGCCGATCCTGTGGCACATTATGAAAATGTATGCCCAGCATGGCTTCTCAGACTTCATACTGTGCTTAGGTTATCGCGGATCGATGATCAAGGAGTACTTTCTAAGTTATGAAGCGATGAATCACGACTTTACGTTGACGCTAGGGGGGAAGCAGGCGATCGAATTGCATGGCAAAACGGACGAAGCGTTCAACGTTACGCTGGCCGAAACAGGGCTGTCAACGATGACCGGAGGGCGCGTGCGGAGAGCATCGAGGTACCTCAAAGACGATAACGTGTTCATGTTGACCTATGGCGATGGCGTCGCGAACGTCGATCTTCGCAAGTTGGTGGCGTTTCATAAGCAGCATGGAAAGGCGGCGACGGTCACGGTGGTGCGCCCCACGTCACGCTTCGGCATGTTGGATGTAGCTGATTCGGGACTGGTAACGCAGTTTGCTGAGAAGCCGCAGAGTCTAAACTGGGCCAGTGCGGGGTTTTTTGTAATAAATCGCCAAGTCCTAGATTACATCGACGGTGATGAGTGCATTTTTGAAACAGGTCCACTTGAGAAATTGGTCGAGGCGGGTCAATTGGTTGCTTATCGTCATGACGGCTTCTTTTTTGCGATGGATACCTATCGTGAGTATTTATTCTTGAATCAGTTGTGGGACAACCAGCAAGCTCCATGGAAGAGTTGGTGAAACATGTTTGCAAATACTTTTCGGGGGCGGCGGGTATTGATCACTGGCCACACTGGATTCAAAGGAGCCTGGTTGACCAAATGGTTATTGAAGTTGGGTGCTGAGGTATGCGGTTACTC
>JANPLP010000359.1:0-2004 GCA_031426595.1 Planctomycetia bacterium
CACAACGCTCTGCGTGGGCTTTCCGTATGCAAGTAGCTGATCGAGTTGGATTCGTTTGCCATTCAAAACTACAAGAATGGTCGAAAACGCACAAACCCCAATAGCAGAGAAGCTTTTTGCTGCTTGTGCCAACCGCGTTCATTGGCGCTTACCGCAATGTCAGATGGCAATTCGCCTCGCGATGCACGGGATTGACGAGTATAAATCGCGCAGCGCTGGAGAATCTATTTTGATCAGACTAATCCAAAAGCTGTTTCTTGCGGAGTGATGATTTCAGTACTTTGAGCGTGGGATATTTCTGGGCAAGATGCGCCGCATGCGTGCGAGCGATTTTGCTGCCTTTATCACCGCCGACAGCGTCGCGCAGATCTGCCAAGATGCTAGCTGCTTCACGGTAGTTATCAGTGCCTCGGTCTTCAACGAGCTTTGAGGCTTTCTTAAGCCACGTGTCGGGAGCAGACTGCATCTCGACCATTCTCGCTTGACGTTGCTCTTCAGCCTTGTCGGCTTCGCGTTTGGCTTTGGCGGCAGCTTGCTTCTTCTGCTTTTCCTCTTCTTTCTGACGCAACGACTCGCTCATTTGAAGCAGTTGTGCCACAGTGCGAGTCGGCGTTTCAACGGGCCAACTCGGTGCTTGTTGGCTGTCGCGAATCTCCGAAAGCAACTCAGCTTTCAAGGCGACGGGATCTTCCGATAGTAGCCGTTGAATTATCTTATTCCGATGCGAATCGGTAATCGACTCTAGCCACGCCTTTGCCGAATCACCTTGTGAGCCTCGAGCGTTAAATGTAGGGATGTCAGTGGCAGCAGCATCGACAAGTAATGGATCAGCTTCGAAAAAGGAAAATAGCTCTGCGGCGTCACTGGGGAATGCCCCAAGTCCGTGAGGTACTGGCGGTTCCATCGCTGCATCGTCTACATCGCTAGATGACATCGCATCGCACAGCCAAAGAAAGTAGAGAGCGCGGGGATCTCCAGCGATCAACATCTCTCTCAACCTTGCGGTCGCATCCAGGTATTCATCGAACTGCCAGACTTGATCGTATGCCTCTTCTAGATAGGGCGCTAGGGTAAGTATGCCGGCCCTTCCAGTCTTATCTGCAGTCCACGTGACCCCTTCGACATTAATGTACTTTGCCCAAACGCTTTTTGGAAAAGGCAACCCATTGGGCAACCGCATTCGAATCTCGCGGCCGCCGTAATTGGAATAGGTCAAGAAGATGTCGTAGCCGTTGCGCAGCATTCCATTGACGTCGCCACGAAACGAGCTGTAATGGTATTCAACTTTGAATTCCCACTTGGTGAACTCAGCGCGTGACGACTGGCGCTGCATGAACTCGAGTTGCTTATCCGAGAGTGGACGATCAATGGCTCGGAATTTTACAATTTGAAATTCGCTCATTTGCCGCATTTACTCCTTACTGATACAACCGGCATCAACTGGCCCCTTCGCGGATTCGAATCCCATTCATGCCGCACGTTGAAATTGTACTGCGTCTTCCCCAGCAGTTGAAGCTGCCCGACCAGCCCACACTGGTCCAACGGAATCAAATGTACCCCGACAATCTGCCCGAAGGTCATCCAGGCCACTATTACCCTGGCATGCCACCGTATCCAGTGATCGCTCCGTGATACTTGCGTTCTTGTAGGTGAGTCCTTAGTGAGCGTTAAATAGGAAGTTGCAAAAACATTCTCAACCAATGGATACTTTTGCTGCTGACATGCGTTTAATCTACTGACGACATGCACCTGCAAATATTTTCGTGAACTAGAAATTTTCGCGAACCAATGCAGGGGATGAGCGTCTATATCTGCAGCACGCGACGAATGTGGTCGCGGAACAAGGAATTTGAAAAGCGATCAATCACTGGATACGCGATCATGACTTCAATACGGCCCAGTTACCTTAGGTCAGCACTGACCGAACGATTTAATGGATCGAAGGGTTGTATCGTGTTGCAAAACGCGAATACGCTCCCCTGTGTCCATTTGGATGGGCATCCA
>JANPLP010000360.1:0-2968 GCA_031426595.1 Planctomycetia bacterium
ACTTTTTGACCCACCGCTCGCTCGGTGACTTGGCCCATGAAGTCCTGAATGACCGTATAGCTGACGTCGGCCTCGATCATCGCTTGTTCGACCAACTGCAATCCGTCGCGCATGTTGGCTTCGGTCAGTTTCCCTTTGCCGCGCAGCGATTTGAAGGCTGATTGAAGTCCTTCTTGCAGTGATTCGAACATAGTTAACCGATCAGTGTGCAGACCAAAATGTTGAGCTAAGATTTACGAAAACGATCCGCGGTGAGGCTGGCAGGCGCACAGGTCTCGCGTCCCGAGATCCGCTTTGGACCCCTGATTCTAAAGACCTAGCACCAAAACTGGCAATCCGGAATGCTCCGAAACGGCGAATTCTACCACATTGCGTGGCCGGTTAAGATTGTTCGACGGTATAGCAATTCTAAGTCCTCGGTTTACGATTAGCGTGTCTACTTTTTACCGCTCGCCCTTACTCACAACCTGTTGATCCGCATGTCAAAGCTAGCCCTTAACACCCTGATTCTGTCGCTACTAAGTTCGCTCGCCTCAGTCATGGGGCAGGCTCCCGATCCCATTGCAGCCCTGCAATCTCAAGCCGCCTCGACGAACTTGAGCGACTGGGGACAGTGGGGACCAAACGCTGCAAAGTATTCCAGTTGGACCACGCACACGAATCGACTGATTCCAGCCTACATATTCGGGGGTGACTTTAGCCAAGTTTCAGGTTCGCAGAGCGTCTATCGCAACCCTGAGGCTCTTGAAAAACTTTACGGAGTTCTACCCTCGGAAACCGTCAATCCTCAAGCTGAATACTTCGATCAAACCGACATCTATCGCCTACAAAAAACCGCTAGCGAATCTGGAAAAAAACGAATTATTCTCTTCGTTTTTGACGGCCTCGATTGGCAGACTACACGCGCAGCAGCCACATATAAAGCAGGCGCTGTGAAGTACGAGTCCGGACGCGGCGAAGGACTTTTCTTCCAAGATTATCGGGGTGCTAAAACCGATTTCGGTGCCTTTGTTACCAGCCCCCATAATGAAGGTACAAATATCAACGTTGATAAGCAGATCGTGACCAAGCCGGGTGGAAAGATTCGTGGCGGATACAGCGCTGAACTCTGCGGCCCAACTCCCTGGGGCCCCATCACAGATGCGAAGTACCCCATCTCGACCAGTGATTCAGTTCAACACGCTTACACGGACTCTGCTGCTTCCGCCACATCGCTCTGCGCGGGGATCAAGACATACAATGACGCGATCAATGTCGATTCTACTGGGCGAGAAGTGCTGCCAATCGCCCGCACTTTGCAGGAGCAAGGTTTTGCAGTGGGGGTCGTGACCAGCGTACCCATCAGTCATGCGACCCCAGCTTGCGCGTACGCCAACAACGTGCATCGTGATGACTATCAAGACTTGACTCGCGATATGATTGGTCGCCCCTCCGTTTTTCATCCCGGAGGTTTGCCAGGAGTCGATGTATTAATCGGAGCTGGCATCGGCGAAATGAAAGCCAAGGATGGTCCGCAAGGTTTGAACTTCATTCCCGGCAATCGTTACTTGACCGCCGAGGACTTGTCGGCCATCGATGCTAAAAACGGCGGCAAGTATGTTATCGCTCAGCGAACCGCTGGCGCTGCCGGCCCATCCGTACTCAAGGAAGCGGTCAAGTCTGCCATCGATGAGAAGAAGCGGTTACTTGGTTACTTCGGAGTTGCCAAAGGCCATCTCCCGTTCCAAACCGCTGATGGTCGCTTTGATCCAGTGCTAAGTGTCGGAAATGACGCCGCAGCTCAAGCCGAAGTTTATTCCGACGCCGATCTGAACGAGAACGTGAACCTGAGCGAAATGTCCGTCGCAGCCGTAAATGTTCTCCAGTCTCGATCCGATAAGTGGTGGTTGATGGTTGAAGCTGGTGATGTGGACTGGGCCAATCATTCAAACAACATCGACAACTCGATCGGCGCTGTGCTCAGCGGTGATGCAGCATTCCATGCAGTGACGCAATGGATTGAAACCCACGGCGGCTGGGACGAGACGCTGCTCATCGTCACCGCCGATCACGGCCATTACCTGGTCCTTAAACAGCCCGAGGCGCTGACCACCGCAACTCGCTGAGCGAGCTTCGCTCGCGCTTTTAATAAGCACTTAGTTGCCCGCGGCTCAGGCGTTGTGTCCAAATCTTAAGCTGCGTCGCCGCTTAGCAAAAAACTTCTTAACAAACTTTCGAGAACTCTATAGGGTTGCGAAACGTCATGCTTACCGGGCTAAGGTGAGTCCGGTTGCCATTGTAGTTTTTTTTGGTTCTCTTCAATTCTTACCCTCACCTAGTCTCTCGCACACGGTATGCCACCTGCTAATCCGCCCACATGACAGAGTGGTTGCATGGATTAGCTAGAAAGACGCCGCTTTCCCTAGTACATAGAGGTTCCAGAGGCGACTTGGTGGAGGACTTTCTAACCATCTCTCTTTTTAGAAATGACTAAGGTCTAAAGATCGCTGCGATGTCTGGCGATTTTTCGTCGATCTTGATGTTTTTGTTGCATTGAAGCCGGAATAAAGTTAGGTTGACCCCTCTCTGTGGTGATTTATTAATTTTTCGATAAGGATGCTGGCATGATTTTAAACGTCCGCAGCGTTTGTTTTTTTAGTTTGGCAGGTGTCTCACTCCTAATGCTTGCTGGCTGCGGCGCATCCAATCCTCGCCGTGAGGTCTCAGGAAAAATTTTGCTCAAGGGTGCTCCGCTGGATAACGGGGTCATCGAGTTTCATCCTTTAGGCACAACCCAACCCGGCGTACCCACGACCATGGAGGCCAGTGTCATTACCGATGGTGAATACAAGATCCTCGCCGAAGCCGGTCTCACACCAGGCAAATACAAAGTCATTATTAGCTCGGGCGACAACATAGATCCCAACAATCCCGACGGCTTGCCGGGACCTACCGGCAACTACGTTTCTAAAGATCGCATTCCCAAGGA
>JANPLP010000361.1:0-3586 GCA_031426595.1 Planctomycetia bacterium
CGAGATCCAGCACGCCATCGGTGTCCAACACGACCATCGTTTCTACAAAGTTACGAAGCTGCCGAATATTTCCTGGCCACGAGTATCCATAGAAGCGGCGGGTGACGGCGGGGGCGAAACTGCACGGCCCTTTGCTATGTCGCCGCAGAAACATTTTTCTAAAGTGATCCATTAGCGGCACGATATCTTCCAACCGCTCCCGCAAAGGTGGCAAGTGGACGGTAACCACTTTTAGTCGATAATAGAGGTCGTTGCGAAAAATCCCTTGCGCGACCATATCTTCCAGCGGTCGATTCGTGGCGCTCAACAAACGAACGTTGACCTTGATCGACTTGTTATCACCCACGCGAGTGATCTGATTCTCCTCAAGCACGCGCAGTAACTTGATCTGCGTGCTCATCGGCATATCGCCTACTTCATCCAGGAATAAAGTCCCGCCGTTGGCAAACTCGAACGCTCCCATGCGATCACTCACAGCGTCTGTATACGCACCTTTGACGTGCCCAAACAGCTCGCTTTCGACCAAGTTCTCCGATACCGCACGCACATTCAGTGCTTTGATACGCTTGTTTTTCCGCGGACTGTTTTGATGAATGGCCTGCGCTATCATCTCTTTACCTGTCCCACTCTCACCCGTGATCAGCACCGTCGCATCGGTAGGCGCGATACGCTTGATACGCTCGATCACATCCAGCATCTTGGGACTTGCGAAAACGATTCCTTCGAAGCCAAATTTCTCGTCCAGTCGCTGACGCAGTTCGGTGTTCGTCTGCCGCAACTGCACCGCTTCAATCGCCTTGGCGGTTACCACCCGCAGTCGACCAGGCGTGATCGGCTTTTCAAGAAAGTTGAAGGCCCCCTCCTGCATGGCTTCGACCGCTTTGGGAACCGTTGCGTGCCCAGTTACCAGCACCACTTCACAGTCGGGCAAAGCCTGCTTCGCCTTCTGTAGAACCTGCATTCCATCAAAATCGTTCATCACCAGATCAGTAACCACCACGTGGTAAGTGTTCTGATCGATCTGCGCCGAACCCTCTGGACCGCTAGTCGCTACCGTGCAGCGATACCCGACCCGCTCCAGACTCTCCGTCATGGCTCGAGCGTGCGCACGGTCGTTGTCGACAATCAAAATGGAAAACTGCTTTGGATCGAATGTTCGCTCGGTTTCCAATGTCGGGTTAGTCTCACTCATAAACAACTTTTTTGCGTAATTTAGGGCAATTCTGAGTCATTTTAGCGGTCCCAGGTGCCGGTCCGCCTATCTCAAAGTCGGTTCAAACGGGGGCTGAACAATAAAAGGCCTAGTGATATAGTAGCGTCCCCAGCCATTATCGAGCACCGCCCCTCTGCAAAACCCTGATCGAGGCCCGTTATGACGTTATGCTGCCGCGGCGTCCGAGGCGCAACGACCGTCACCGAAAACTCCCGTGACGCCATTTTGAACGCCACGCGACAAATGCTCGCGCTGCTTATTCGCCGCAACCAAATCAAGTCAGAGGATATCGCCAGCGCTATTTTCACCGTTACCAAAGATCTCAACGCCGAGTTCCCCGCGCTCGCCGCAAGACAACTGGGCTGGATCGAAGTGCCACTCCTGTGCGGCTATGAAATCGAAGTCCCCGGTTCACTCAGCCTCTGCGTGCGAGTTCTTGTGCACTGGAACACCGCTCTCCCTCAAAGCGAGATCCAGCATATCTACATTCACGATGCCGTTCGCTTGCGCCCCGATCTATCCAAACTCCCCCCCGTCGATTGGGCTGAGTTAGAAGAATGGATCGGCGACAACCTCTCCAAGAAGTGATGGACTTGGTCGAACGTCGACGCCACAGCATCATCAGTTGAAAGAGCCTCTCGCAAGTGTACGTGACTGAGACTGAAGGGTTTCGTCGCGAGTGGCAGTAAGTTAATATGAGCTCGCTTCCTTCCTCTCGCGCCATCGGTGATCGAACCCCGTGCCCATCGTAATTCGCAGTTATAAAAACACGGATACACATTCCATCTGCAAAATTTGGAATGCTCATCACGCCGAACTCAACGTCGGGGCCATCTCTTCGCTGCACTTCGAATTGGCCGTTTTAGCCAAGCCCTACTTTGTAGCGGAAAATTTGCTGTTGGCATTTCGAGATGAAACTCCCGTTGGCTTCTTGCATGTTGCCCACGCAAGCTCTATCGATTTGACGGATATCGATACCAGTCGCGGAGTGCTGGCCGCAATGTGCATCGTCCCTAGCGCAGAGGAAGCGGACGTTGCAGCAAAATTATTGTCCGCGGCGGACCAACTGCTCAGCAGTTCAAACGCACTGTCCTGCTCGACTCGACCCATGCCTCCCCACTGCCCGTTCTATCTTGGACTAGGCTGCGGAGATTCCATGATGGGTATCACAACTGCAGATCAACGAGTTTACAGTTGGCTTGCCAAAGCAGGCTGGGTGCCGCGAGTGGCCACCAGCGGCTGGGAGTTGTTCCTCGACAACTTTCAACCGCCTATTGACCGTTTGCAAATTCAGATTCGTCGCAACGCACATGTAGACCGATTGTTAGACGAGCCACTGTTGCCATGGCGACAAGCCTGTCTGCTGGGGCATACTGAACCAACCGGCTTTCAGTTGACGCTACGCGCCGAAGGAACCGTCGCGCAGGAATTGCTCGTGTGGAGCGTGGGACAAGAACTATTGACCTCACCAGAATCGATCGTGTGGCTCTGGCCTATTCAGGTCGGACCGACCTCGCAAGACGCGGATCAGTTGATCTTCCTACTCTCCGAATCCCTGCGCCAGATGGCGGAAGACCGCGTCGAAGTCGTCCGCACCGTTTCCGATTCCGCCAAAACTTCCGTTACGTCAGTTCTTACACGCCTGGGGTTTAGAACCGCACGCAACGGAGTCGTACTCGATAAGATCTATCGTCCATCGATCAACGAATAACATCCGCAATCTGCCCGTGACCCGGAACCTGACGCAAAGTCGGCTTCACCATCGTGTTATCGTAACTGAGCACTCTTTTCGGACCAACGAAGTAGGTATGAAAACCGTCCACAACTAAGTTATGGGTCTGCTGAGGCGTGGGACTCACCACGAGGCTTTCGACCTCAATCGTTCCAGTTGCAGTATGCAACATCATACCGGGTTCCAAATCGCGAGATTTAACCCACCCGTGCCCACTAACCCACCATAAATGTCCTCCAGTAGCTTCGATGGTTTCGTGCCCTGCCGTGATTTTGATCGTGGTCGTAGGCGGCCGCGTCGTGGCAAGGATAACTGGCTTGAGCGTGAGTTCGGCTGTTTCCACATCTTGCGAAACAACCAGATCGCCTATCTGAACTTTTTCAATCGGCACCAGACCAGTCGACGTCTGGATGGGAGTTCCCGGAACTAGGCAAGAGTACTGCACTTGCATTGCACCGAGATCGTGCACGTTATTGGTGGAGGTAGAACTGTACGTACGACTCGAGACGACAAGGCTTTCTCGCTTTTCTGTGTAAGAAAATGCGGTGGGTTTGTTCCCTTGATAGCGTTCGTTGCGATCATTCCACCAAGTCCACCACAGTTCGGGTTCGTCGCCGAGCTCTGCACCCGTGGTCGCTCTC
>JANPLP010000362.1:0-2132 GCA_031426595.1 Planctomycetia bacterium
CGGAGCCGTGACGGCAGATGGGCGGCAGACCGGGAAGGGTTTATGGGGCTCCCTCAAGATGTTAAATTCCAAGTCTTGGACGTAGGAGCACCGACCAACGAGAATCGTTCCATCCGCGTTTTGTCTGCCAAACGTATTCAATCGTCACAAGGGATTGAGCTTTCGATCGGATTCAGGATCGAGCGGATATTGGGTGCAAATGCGCCGACGGCAATGCAGATCCCAGTGGAGATCGAAGTCGGCGGGTCCAGGACGGTGCTGAATGTCGACTTGCAATCCGAGTCGGCAGAAGTCAACGACTACCGCATTGCGCTATCCACGGAGAACGAAATCGCTAACCAGGAAAAAGGTTGGGGGCTGGTGCGAATTCCCGGCGATACGAACATGGCCGACAATACGAGCTATTTCGTTTATGAAAAACCAGCACCGAGGCGGACAGTGATTGTCAGCGACAATCCTCGTGTCATCGAGGCGATCGAGTTATGTACCAACATCTCGCCCGAAGTCGCAATCGAATGCGAGACTGAGACTGTTTCATCATCGCAACTCGATTCGGTGGATTGGAATTCCACGGCGTTGGTCGTTTGGCACGAGCAGTTGCCCACCGGCCGTTCCTTGGAATTGCTAACCCAATTCCTAGCCCAGGGGGGCCAAGTGCTTTTGTTTCCTCCAGAAACGCCAAATGACACGATTGCACTGGGAGTGCAATGGATGGGATGGGAAAGTCTAGACGCTCCCATCCAATCGAACTTGGATGCTGGCGATTCGGACAATTCACTTGCGAGGGTCCAGCAGTGGCGCAATGACTCAGAGCTCTTAGGAAACACGCTCAACGGAGCGCCGCTTCCTGTCGGACAACTCGGCATCAAGCGCATTTGTAAACTTCGAGCGGAAGGGACTGTCCTGGCGGCGATGAGCGAAGAGTTGCCGTTATTGATGCGCATCGATGCGGCCGGGTCGGTTAAGAACGGTGTTTATGTTTGCACGACGACCCCCTCGTTACGCGATTCCACTTTTGCATCCGATGGAATCGTAATGTATATCGCGATCCAGCGAGTCTTGGCTGCAGGCTCTGCAAGAATTGGCTCCACGCGATCGGTCGCGGTAGGGCAATCGGTCGACGCGACGTTCGAGAATGCGGTACAGACTGCCGGCGACCCTAGCGTTTTAACGAACCAATATTCGCAGCACCCAGGTGTGTACCAAACCGAAGAGTTGCTCGTAGCACAGAATCGTCTCGCCGAAGAAGACAGCGGGAAACTCGTCTCCGCCGAGGATTTGTCGGCAATCTTTGGTGGGCTGAATTGGTCGAGAATCGAAGTCGGTTCTTCCGCGAGGAGCCTTGTCCAAGAAATCTGGCGATGGTTCCTAATCTCCATGCTGATTGCTATGGTCGTTGAAGCGATTCTCTGTATGCCAAAGCGACGTCCAGTGGTTGTCTCGCGGTAGATTGGCATGATGGACGAACCCAGATTCAATGTTGTCTTGTACCAACCGGAAATTCCGCAAAACACCGGAAATATCGGCAGGACATGTGTGGCGCTCCAGGCCAAGCTATGGATCGTTCGGCCGACTGGTTTTCGGCTAGATGACAAACGATTGCAACGGGCGGGACTGGATTATTGGCCGCACCTCGATTGGGAGTCCGTGGATTCGTGGGAGCGTCTCGTACCGAAATTGCCGTCGCATCGCACTTGGTACTTCACCAAATTTGCAACTCAATCGTACTCGGATGTTCAATATCAAGCGGGTGATTGGTTGGTGTTTGGCAGCGAGACGAGCGGTTTGCCTACTTCCATCCGCGAATCAAACGCGTTGCAATGCGTATCGTTGCCGATGATCGGCCCGGTTAGAAGTCTCAATTTGTCCGTTGCCGTGGGGGTTGGATTGTTTGAAGCCCACCGGCAAGTGAAATAGCTAGAGTGAAGAACGATTCCCCCTACCAGCCGATCCTTTCTAAAGAAATCTCTGAGCTCAAAAAGAGCCAGTATCTCACTTGGTTGATGTTGGTTGTCACCATCGTCTGTGGAGTTTCAACGGGACTCGTCGTTTTCTTAAGTCCCAATCTGGAGCGTTGGCTGAAAATGCACGCGCCTGGACAGCATATGCCCGATGCGTTCGCAAATCTCAAC
>JANPLP010000363.1:0-5998 GCA_031426595.1 Planctomycetia bacterium
CTTTTACATCGACAAGTGCTCGATGGTTCAAGAAGATGTCAGCGAACGCGGACTTGAAGCGAAGTTTGTCACTGAGTTCCGTGTGTCAGCTATAAACCTGCGGCCAAAGGCCAAGTCAGGAACTCTGCAACCAGAACTCAACGTAACTGATGGAGAACCGTTTTCATGCGACGGGGCGTCGCAGTTGCCCTACATGTGGTCGGAGGAAGCCAATTGGGTTGTGCCCATGGCAAGGCCACTGGATGCAGCCGCTCCGGTCCAGCGAAGTAGATATTTCTTGGTCGTGGTCTCACTCTTCCTCCTGACGTGTTTCTCTGTTTGGTTTGTATGGTTGAGAAAGCGATGAGTCACCAGCCATCATTGGTTCGACATCTTCTGAGTTTTCTAATTTGCCTGCCCGCGCTTACACCTGCGGTATGCAACGCACAGCTCGCAAGCAGAACTCATGCAGGCTGGACGTGGCGGAGTCGTCCAGAAGGCAATGTATGCGGGCCGTACGCTGTGGCACGAGCATTTGATATTCTCGGTAAACCGGTACCTATTGAGTCGCTTTGGAGTCCCGAGTTCATGGCCAGCGGTGAGGGTAGCACACCGGATGAACTGCGAAAGGCAATTGACAAGTATGGTGTCTATTCGGTCGTTGCATCCGGGCTAACTGGATTTGAGTTGCGGGCGCTGCAGCTTCCATTCATTGCAAACACGCGAGCGAGTGCAGACGATCCACTATTAATCACTGGGTTTGCGTGCAGCCATCGAATTTTTCCGTTACCGTTTTCGACGGCGCTGATAAAGGACAAACCCTGCCTTACTCCGAGTTTCTAGCAAAATGGAATGGGGTGGGAATCGTCGTCAGCGATAATAAATATGTTTTTCTAGTTGTCTATATTCTGCGCATGGCCGGATTTGCATTGTTGGTTTTCATGCCCTACGTTGCCATGCGGCTCCTTTCTCAAAGGCTTTCCCGTAAAGCGCCTCATGCCGCCCGCGCTGTCGTCGCTGTCCTGAGTGCCGTTTTAGCACTGCTAGTGGTTGCCCCACTTTTGTTTGGATTCAGTCCGATAGGCAGCCAGCATAGGTACGCCGTAAATGTAGCGCTTTTGCCGGCACAGCCTGCGAGGTTCCGGGATGCCAGTTTAGATGAACTGGTCAATGCCGCGGGTGATCTGAAGGTTCTCTTGGTGGATGCGCGACTGCCTGAAGACTATGCGACTGGCACGATAGGCAATGCAGTAAACATACCTCCGTTCGCGGAAGTTCAAGAGATCGGAGAATTTCTAGAAGGCATCGATAAGTCAAAACAAATCGTAGTGTTCTGTCAAAGTGAGAGTTGTGAATACAGCGGTATTATTGCTAAGAAAGTCTGCCGTCTTGGATTCCAAAATGTGGCCGTATCGCAGGCGGGTTACAAAGAATACTGGGAGCAACCACGGTGAACGTGAACGATGATCGAAGCGAAAGCCAATTTGTAAACTTCTGCAACTTCGCAATTGCCTTGCCATTGCTAATTAGCGGCTGCCAGCACCTGTCTAATCCATATTACTTCGCGGCGAACATCGCCGATTACGGATTGATTCCGCATGCTTTTCTCGCGTGGGTACCCATGATATTGGCAGCACTCATGGTTTCATTGGGAATATGCTTCTTGTTTGGTCAAAGCTCGTTGGTCGTACGTGGGGTGACTTTCGTTTTATTCGCAAGCTTCGTCGGCGCGCAGACCGTCGCGTTTGTCAGCGGTCTGAAGCACAATTGCGGTTGCTTTGGATATTCGACTGAGCCGATTTCGCTTGCAACAATAAGTATCCCTGCAACACTGCTGCTGATTACTGCAGTAACGCTGATAATGGATCGCTCTCATGGGGCGATTGAAAGCGAACCACAAAAGGATGTCAAATCCTCTAGGTCCGGCTTCACGCTTGTCGAGTTGCTGGTGGTGATTGCGATTATCGGTGCGTTGATTGGATTGCTGCTGCCGGCGGTTCAGGCGGCGCGGGGGGCGGCGAGGCGAATGCAGTGCGCGAATAATGCGAAGCAACTCGGATTGGCTTGCCATAACTTCGAAAGTGCACGCAAGGTATTGCCACCTTGGGCGCTGGTCGGGCAAAGCCGGATGGCTTCTGGGCACTTTTTGATCTTACCGTATATGGAGCAAGCTCCGCTCTATCAACAAGCGGATGGATCTGCGTTTCAAGTACGCACTTCAGCGGTAGCGGGCTTTGCTTGTCCTGATGATCCGACTTTATCCAACGCCAAGTTCAGCGGGGTGGCACTGACGATTCGGCCTGGTCGAGCTTCATGGGCGGAGGGTGAGTACGGTGGGACGTCGTATGCACTGAACGCTCAAGCGGCCAGCGTGGCGTTTCACCAAGGACATCCGGTTCGCGCGGACGGATCGCTGAGCCGCATAACGGACGGGCTGAGCCAGACGATTCTCTTCGCGGAACGGATGGCCTTTGCGCACGGTGACCAATACCCGACTTCATCGCCACCGAACTTGGCCGCCGAGTCGCTGACGTGGAGCATTTGGGCTCGGGGTGGCAAGAACAGCGCGAACGCTTGGCAAGACGGCGCTCCAGCGGCAGTAGACTTTCCAGCTCCTTCGACGTTGCCACGCGATCGACAGGCGGAAGGTTATGCATGGTGGGACTGTCCAGTCTTTGATGCGCCTTATCGAGAGGCAGATAACCCGATACGTGGTCCCGGGCCGCGCAGCGATCCTGCGTTTCGAGATGGCTGGAACGGGGTAAAGAACCCCGGCGGCATTCAAGCGGGTGCGCGCGTCGGTTCGACCGACTACCGACGCTTGCAAGCGTTGCATGGAACCGTGATGATTGGCACGCTTGCCGACGGATCTGTTCAATCGATCTCCGCCTCCATCGACCCACTCGTCTTCAAGCACGCATGCAACCCGCGCGATGGAAACCCTGTGGCCTTTGAGTAACTTCGCTTGAGTAATTTTACCTGTGCAGTGAAACGTTGGTTGTTGCCGCTCGTATTGTTAGTGCACGCGAGCATGTTGGCGTTTAGTGCGTATGTGCATTCGCCGATGACGGATGAGATTGCGCACTTCGCGGCTGGGCTGGGACATTGGCGGTACGGGGATTTTGAGCTGTACAACGTCAACCCGCCACTGGCGCGGGTCGTCGGCACTTTGCCGTTGTATTGTGCGATGCCGGTTGACGAAGAGGCGATGAGTAAAGCGTACTCGGTTAGCGGCAGCTCACGAGACGATCAGGGAGGGATCGTATCGCATCGCAAAGAGTTCTCAATCGGCGATAAACTGATGAGCGCGATGGGATCGCGTTATCTGTTCTGGTTGATGATCGCACGCTGGGCTTGCATTCCCTTCTCTTGTATCGGTGCGTGGGTTTGCTTTGCGTGGGCGTCGGATCTCTATGGCGAACGGGCGGGTTGGACAGCCTTGGTGCTGTGGTGTACCTCGCCGTTGGTGCTGGCTTTCGGAGGCGCGTTGACACCGGATGTTCCATCGGGGGCGATGGGGATTTTGGCACTGTATCGCTATTGGAAATGGACCGAAGAGTCTTCGTATGGGAACGCGTATTTTGCGGGGTTGTCGATCGGGCTCGCCGAGCTGACCAAGTCGACGTGGATCTTGCTGCATCCGATGCTGTTTCTGATAACGGTCGGATTGATGTTCAACCGTCAGAACCGTATCTCGTTGGCAGCGCAATGTGGATTTCAGTTGATGTTGGCTTGGGTGGTGTTGCTGGCCGGTTATGGTTTTACAGATCAGTTCAAACCGTTGGGTGAGTTTGAATTCAGTAGCCCGCAGTTGCAGGTTCGAGAGCTGTCTGAATCAGGCGAAGTGGAGCGGATTGTTGGCAATCGGTTTCGCGGGACACTGATGGAGTCGATTCCAGTGCCGCTGCCAACGGAGCTGGTGCGAGGAGTTGATACGCAAGAATCAGCCATGACAGCGCAGACGATTATTGGTTTTTTGTGTGGCGAATTGCGGCTGGGCGGATGGTGGTATTACTACTTCGCGGTGCTGCTGTTCAAATGCACGATCGGCGAGCTTGGGTTGTTTTTCATTGCCACGCTAGGAGTCTTGGGTTCGTGCTTGTCGTTTCGGGCAACTCATGGAGATTGCGATCAGGCCACCGCGAAATTAAGATGGCATCGGCTGTTGTGCATCGAAACAGCCCTGCTGCTAGGGCCGGTCGTTCTCTACTTGGCGTTACTCAGCTATCACACCGGTCTAAATCGTCATGCGCGCTACATGCTCCAATTTCTCCCCCTCTGTTTTGTATGGGGCAGCCAAGCGGTCACGTACTTTCCCGAGCGACCTTGGCTGAGGTATGGAACAATTGGGTTCGCAGCATTCGGATCGTTGAGCAGTCTAAGTTGCTTTCCGCACTCGTTAGCTTACTTCAACGAAGTTGTAGGTGGACCGACTCAGGGACATCGATATCTTTCGGGAACAAACATTGATTGGGGTCACAATGTCTTTTACTTACGTGACGAACTGCAACGACGCGGGTGGGATTCGGTGGGCGTCAGTTTGTGGACACGTTACGACTTGAAGCTGGCTGGTATCGAAGCTGAAATCAAAAAGATTCCGAAGTTAAAGTTGGCGGACAGAGTGGTCGTGGGTCCAATGCGGGAAGATTTTAAGTTGCTGGAGCCGGGGCGTTATGCAATGAGTGTTTGCTTGGTGCAAGGGACGATGGGCGTTTCCAATTCTATCCAACAGGACGATCCTATTGACAATGGATTCACTTATTTTCAAGAGTTCAAACCGGTCGGACATGTGGGCCATTCGATTTGGTTGTACGAATTGTCTGATGAGGATATACGCAGTTCGCCGTCTTGGGGAGACGTGTATCGTCGACTGCGTTAATCGCGTGTTCGCTGAACGGCGGTATGTTCGGTGCAATGAATTGTTAGGCAGGAGTCATTAATCAATTGGAGTTGGTCGACTTAGCGCCCGACTTACCGGTGCTCGTTTTTTTGTCATCAGCTTTGTCGGCTTTATCAGTGCCCCCTTTATCAGTGCCCCCTTTCGCTGCTTTCGTCTTCGCTTTTGAAGACTTAGCATTCTTGACTCCGGCATTGCCTTCAGCGGCGCTGAGCGGCTTGGCGGCTACGATCTCTATGTTCTCGGCTTGGATATACATTTCTTGAGCGGCGTTACGGAGTCCAGAGACTTTGATTTTATCGCCTGTTTGCAAAAAGGTTGTATCGCGAGCTGTGACGTTAATCACCGCTTTGGGAGCGAGCTCCACTTGCACGCGTACCGACCCCGCTTGAACGAACACCTTGCCGGCTTGAGATCCGAGGACGCGACCGACAACTCGATAGGTTTGAGCACCGGAAGGTGAAGCGGCTGGCTGGGAAGTTTCTTTTGCACCTGTCTTTTTAGTTTCCGTTTTTTTGGGTTCAGGCTTTTTAGGCTCCGCTTTCTTAGTGTCGGCTTTTTTCAGATTCCCGGCTTCGTTGCCAACCTGGTACACACCAGCGGTCTGCTCGCGCATCTGCTCGGGCGTTGTGCGGCGACTTTGACTGTATGTGAAAACTTCGAGTTCGTTCAGCGGGGCTTCCACGATACCGCTTTGGGTCAACTCGGCGGAGAACCGCACGAGTAAACCGGGCATTAAAAAGTCGGGTTCAGCGGTGCCACGATATTGCAGCAAGGTTTGATCGGTGAGAACAATGACGTGCTCTGCTTTATCTTCCGCTAAGATTTTTATTTGGTTCTGGATCATCGCTTGCATCGTGCCGCTTGCTTCGGCGATTTGTAGCCCGCCGCCTACGTTACCCGAGTTCGGTTTGGTCGAGTTAGTCTTGCCCGTGTTGGGCTTGGCAGCATTTTGTGCTAAAGCGGTGCTAGGTGGAGCGAGGAGTCCCACAGTTGCTATAGCAAAAGTCGCTGCACACAGCCCGATTTGTACTGAACGCATTGTCTCGTCCCCCAATTCATTCCAGTTGGCGATGGTTACCCTACCACTACAAGCGACTACAGTTCACAATTATACCCAAA
>JANPLP010000364.1:0-6080 GCA_031426595.1 Planctomycetia bacterium
GAAGGCGAGTTCACGGACCCGCTATCGATCTAAAGCATCCATTCAACGGATTTCCACGACAGCCTCGCGTCAAAAGCCTCGTCTGTCCCGCCGTTTTCATCCCGTCGGTCAGTCTCGCGGCTCGCAGCTGTCAATAATCGATCCGTAGGCAGGATACGGTAGATGGATGGCACCAATTGTTCTCCCTATCGATCTAAAGTATCCATTCGACGGATTTCCACGACAGCCTCGCGTCAAAAGCCTCGTCTGTCCCGTCGTTTTCATCCCGTCGATCAGTCTCGCGGCGCGCAGCTGTCAATAAATGATCCGCAGGCAGGATACGGTAGATGGATGGCACCAATTGTTTTCCCGTAGATGGATGGCACCAATTGTTTTCCGAAGGTGCTAATTTTTCCGCAGGGAATTTCAGCAGAAACAGAGCGGATAAGCTATTGGTAGAACTTACCAGTGACCCAGGCCCAGCATCATAGCGATAATGTCCTCGCGCAGTTCTTTCACCCAGTTGCGTAGGACGAAGTTTCTGGTGTGCCAGTCGTGCGGCGCTGTCAGGAAGATTCGGGGGCATTCATTTGTCTGTAAGCACGTACTCGCTGGCAAAAGTACGGTGACAAGATTCTCCTGCCCGCCGACATCAAGATGACCGCTGATCGGCCTTCCGGCGGCACTCTTGAGGTATCCATGTTTTGGGAATGGATGCTCCCCGAAGAATGGCAACAAACCAAATTCGACTGGGACGCTCATCTTAAAAACGAAGCAGGCAACCTACGCGCACCGTTCGATGAGATGATCACAAAGTCCGTGGAAAAACGAGCCACAACCAACTCACCGAAAACGAACAATCGAAAGTAAACGAGAGCCTCTAAACCGGGAGTGGTTATCAACGCACCAGTCGACGTGCAATTCAGCGAGCGCAATATCGTCCAACCAGACATGGTCGTCATCACCAAGCAGCGGCGGCACATCATGACACCGATCAAAGTGCAACGAATTCCCGACCTGTTAGTTGAAATTCTTTCACCATCGAATCCTGATCACGACCTCGTTACCAAACGACTTGTTTACGAAGCCTGCCAAGTTACGGAATACTGGATCGTCTACCCTGAAGAACATCGCGTCCTGCCACTGATCCTGGTAGATGGCCGCTACACCGAGCAAGAATTCACCGAGGCGATAACTATGTTCGTCGAGCCCAAAACAACCGTCGATCTAACCAAAGTTTGGTAACGCAACTCATCGGCGATTGATCGCTCAAGACACTGCTCGACCGCTTACTCGCGCTCGATCGTGTACTGCTCTAACTTTCGATACAGTGTCGCGCGGCTGACACCTAACAACTTTGTCGCTTCGATGATGTTGTTATCAGTTCTCTTTAGCGCCTCTTTAATCAGCCGCTCTTCCCACACATCCAGCCGCAAGCTGTCCAAGTGATCGGTCCCTACATCGCGCAGCGACAGGTCACTTGGCTCAATCAGAGAACCACCTGCGAGCACGATTGCGCTGTCAATCACATTGCGAAGCTGTCGGATGTTACCCGGCCACGCGTACTCAAGCAACATCTTGCGCGCTGCTGGTGAGATTCGCAAATTCGGTCGGCCATGCTGCTTACGAAAATGAGCCAAGAAGTGCTCGATAAGCATCTCAACA
Source organism: Planctomycetia bacterium (assembly GCA_031426595.1). Taxonomy (GTDB): domain Bacteria; phylum Planctomycetota; class Planctomycetia; order Pirellulales; family Pirellulaceae; genus Aureliella. The sequence goes on from JANPLP010000364.1 coordinate 1,645, forward strand.
TCGTCACCGCGTTCTCGCAGCGGGGGCACCACCATCTCAAATACACTCAACCGATAATACAAGTCCTCGCGGAATTTCTTCTCTCGCACATACTCGCGCAAATCGCGGTTGGTGGCTGCAATGACACGCACATCAACAGTCACTTCTTGACTAGAACCTACCGGCATAAACGGATGCCCTTCAAGGATCCGCAACAACTTGGCTTGGCCATCCAAAGTCATCTCGCCGACTTCATCCAAGAACAACGTGCCGGTATGCGCCTGCTGAAACCAACCAATGTGATCTTTGTCTGCCCCGGTGAATGCGCCTTTCTTATGACCGAACAGTTGGCTTTCCATTAGTTCCGCTGGAATCGCGGCGCAGTTCACGCACAACAGCGGCCGGTCCTTACGCGGACTCAGCCGATGAATGGCTCGTGATACCAGCTCCTTACCAACGCCACTCTCGCCGCGCACCAACACACAACCGCTCGCATAGGCCACCCGTTTGATGCGATCTTTTAGCTTGAGCATCCCGGCGCAATTGCCCAGCAGCTCAGAAAAATCACCCGAGCGCTGCACCAATCGCTGGTGCTCGGCATTTAAACTTGCCTGCGCACGACTACTTTGCAGGGCGACTGACAGAAGATTGCAAGCCGACACTGCGAAATCGAAATGGGCTTGCTCGTACTGCCCCTGTTCGCGATACATGTGCACCGCGCCGAGAACCGCATTCTCGTTCAGCATCGGAATGCAGATCGCGTCCGCAAAGTCCGCGGACTTATTGCCGCTTTCGACGCGATCCTTGACCCATACTGCCAGCCCCTCGCGACTGACCGATTCCGTCAACTTGGGACTCAATCGCAACCGATCGGACATCGTAGGGGGCGAAATTTGATGCGGCCGCAATTCACCACGCTCGTCAATCAACATGAATCCAACCACCGTCGACTGCGTCCGGATGCGCAATAACTCCAGCCCGAGTGACGCCACTTCGTCAGGGGTCGTGCAACGGATCAAACAGATGCTCAGTTGATACAAATCCAGCAGATCTTGCGAACGCTTGCCTGCAAATAACTGCCCCAAAGCGGTCGCACCACTGGCTTCGACCGAAATCGGCGCTTCGTAAACCAACGTCTGATGCTCGGGTTCGCGCGTGTCGGGTTCCGGCAACTGAAACAACAACTCCGTCGTTCCGATCTGCACTCGATCGCCCGTTGCCAGCGGAGCATGAGTAATCTTTTTGTCGTTCAGCAACGTTCCATTGCGGCTGTCTGCATCTGAGACCACCCAACCACCCGCCTCGTAGCTAATAATGGCGTGCGTTCGCGAACTGAGGGGGTCGGACAAGAAAATCTGACATCCATTACCGCGACCAATCCGAGTCGGCTGAGCTGCATCCAGTTCGTATACTTGCTGCGACGCGGCCCCTTTGACCACCGTTGCGATCGCTTTCATCGACGTACTCCCCAAACCCTTAGTTTACAAGAAGTCCCCATCTAATGCAGCTCATTCTGCACCTTTGGCGAACTCCCCACTTTTAGAACCGGTGCTGAGCGCGGTTTGGACCCCTGCGGCATGGCTCGACTCTTCTTACCGCTCGGGAATTCTGCTTTCGGAACAACTTACCTACTCACGGGTTTAACTCACAACTTGCCCACACCTTGCAACTTTTACTCCTTTTTCAGTGTGTGCAAAGATCCCGTTACCCGTTTCCAGCCGTAGTGCTGTATCGGCACTCGTGACGTAAGATGGTAAATGAGGATTGCAGCTATGGATCGTGACGCCGCACCTCGATTGTCGAAAGATAGCGACGGGCCAATAGCACTCGCGAGCGTTATGAACCGCCCATCCCACCCACCTGCGAAAGAAGGCGCGGGTTTGAGTAATCTGCCCAACAACGAACCTTCCAGCAAGCATGAGGATTCTGATGTGCACTTAATGCTGCGCGTTCAGGAGGATGATCCCGCCGCTTACGAACAACTGATTCAAGCGTATCAAATTCGCCTGATTCGATTTCTGCAGAATCTGGTCGGCTCCGAAGCGTCTGCTGAAGACCTCGCCCAAGACGTTTTTCTGCGAGTTTGGCGAGCTCGAAAAAGTTACCAACCCACCGCCAAGTTCGCGACCTGGCTGTTTCATATCGCTCACAATGTCGCCAGCAATGCTGTCCGCGACCGAAAACGCCGCAAAGAATTTCAAGTCGCCAATCCCGACCCTAACCAATCAGCAGTCCTATCCATAGAACAAATGGCCATCGCCTCCACCGGAGCTATGCCTATTCGGAAACTCGATAAAACGGAACGGGCCGATATGGTGCGCCTGGCCGTCGAATCGCTCAACGACCGACAACGCGAAGCTCTGCTGCTTAGCAAATTCGAGGGGCTCTGCTACCAAGAAATCGCAGACACCATGGAACTGAGCGTTCAAGCGGTAAAGTCACTGCTAAGCCGCGCACGGGTGAACCTCAAAGTGTTGCTCGAACCCTATCTGGATCATGGCCAGTTGCCGGGAACCACCCCAGTTATTGATCCAGCCACGAACCCGGGGACTCCTCCACGGCGGAGCACCATCCCAGATCCTAAAAGCGAGCGGGAGTAACGGAATGTTCCAGCCAGTTGCACCAACATGCTGTCCGAGTGTGAGGTATCACGATGACGCCTGAGTTTGATGATGAATCCCTGGTCGCTTACCTCGACGGTGAATTGAGCGACGAACAAACACAACTGATCGATTCACAAATCGCATCGAACGTAGATTTGCGACAGCGCATCAATCAGTTGCGGATGACTTGGGACTTATTAGAAGACCTCCCCGTCGAACCACCCAGCCCACGGTTTGCTGAAACAACCCTAGAAATGGCTGCTATCTCAGCCACCGTTGAATCGCCGTCGCTCTTGAATTGGCTAGCCCAAAATGCTGGCCGAATCGTAATTTTCATGTTGCCAATGCTGTTCCTCGGTGGATATTTTTCATCTCAATACTCACAACTTCGCGCCGACCGTCAACTGCTCAAAGATCTCCCAATCCTGGTCGACCTTCGCTCTCTAGCAAACATCGATTCAATCGCATGGCTGGAAGTGCTAGTGGACCAACCCGACCTCGTGCAAGCTTTTAGCGAGGATGAACTCGGGCTGGTCGGCAACGGAGATGTCCCCATCGAATTGAATGAACGTCGCGCTTGGCTCGCAGAACTCGCCGACTCCGACCGCGGCCGCCTCAGCGTGAATCTAAATGAGTTCCAACAACGCCCCCCAGAGCGCCAGCAAGAACTGCGTAAGATGGTCGCCGAAATCTATGCGGCTCCAAAATCCAAAGAAAAATACTTGGCCGCGCTGCGTGCCTACGAGTCTCTGCTCAAGGAGCAAAACATGACGCAACGCGCCGAACTGTACGACATGCCGCTCGAAGTTCGCCGCGCAGAACTCTCGCAGCTCGTCAGCGTACACATGGCCAAGCAGTATGCCAAAGCAATCCCCAGCGAAGATGCCCAAGCGATCCGCGATTGGGCAGACACGGTTACCAAACGCTACTTGATTTTTTACAACCCTGATTCGCTACAGAGCCTACTCTACGAATTCAAGATGCACCTACCAACGACCGAGATTCGGATGAGTGATTTCGAAGAACTCGCTTCTGGATTAAGCGACGAGGCTCAAGCCATCCTTGGTGGCCTCAATAGCTCCGAAGCTTACGTCTACTCGCTGATCGATTGGGTAGAAGCGGTCGCTATCCCGCAGGAGCAAACGATCGAACGCGCCGGCACAGAAAAACTAAAAGACATCTACATGAATCTACCCCCTACCAAGCAAGATGAAATCGACCTGCTCCAACCCGAACAAGCCCGCGCCGCACTCCGCAAACTCAACAAACCCCGCCCACCACTCTAACCTTGGTATTCACTAAAAACTCGAAATCGAAAAGCACGGGCCGTATTTTGCGGAAGTCTGCTTTGTTGTGAATTCGAAAACTGGCAGCCACGAACCCAAATGCCGCAGATCACAGTCTGCCCACTTTGCGACAAACGGCTCGACCACTAAGTAACCGTCCGATGCCTAGCGTTTGAGACCCGCCGCCGCGCGATCTTGTTTCGCTTTTTCAGCGTCACCCTGCAGGTCATAAGCGGCCGCACGCAACAGGAGCACGTCATGCTTACTAAACTGTTTACCCGAGAACAGATTCCGCTCTAAGGCATGCGTAAAATCCGCAATCGCTTGCTCGCTGTCGCTCAGTCCTTCCAAATAAACCCTGCCTCGCAGCGAGAATACCTCCGACACCTCGTACCAAGGATCAAAGGTACCCGCGCTAACTTCGAGCGCTTTCTGGATGTCTTCTAGCGCCTGCTTGGGTTGCTTCATCTTTTCATAGACTTCAGCTCGATTCAGCCAGCGCCGATAGCCAGTCGGTGCTAGTTCAACAAGTTTAGTCGCATCATTTAGGGCCTCGGGGAATCGATTT
>JANPLP010000365.1:0-9849 GCA_031426595.1 Planctomycetia bacterium
CAATAATAACGACCAGTTCGAATCGCTCGTTTGGCTAGAGAAACAAGCCGGCCCAGGAATGGCTTCGCCCGTTTCGTCCGGCGAACAAGTCTACGTGGTCGATAACAACATACTGCGAGTCTACGATGCCGCGACTGGCCAGCGACATTATCAAACGCGTTTGCCGAAGCTAAAAATGGTAGCGGCTAGCCCGTTAATCATCGACAATCAATTACTGGTGATCGACGAAGCGGGCACCGCGGTCCTGGTAAAGCTCGGCACGGAATTCGAAGTCGTCGGTGGAGGTGAGATCAAGGACGTGTTCTGGGCAACCCCTGCCGTCGCACACAATTCGATCTACTTCCGCGGCGTCGAAGCCCTATACTGCATTCGCACATCGCCTTAATGCTCTGTCCAGATTTGATTTTGGGTTGATCGTATCTGTGTGCCACGCCCTGAGCATTGCTTGGGTTGCACGCCCTGAGGCTTTGCGAAGGGAGTGATTTGAGCGACATTCGCCACGCAAAGCCTTAGGGCGTGCCACACAAAAATTTAATCTGGACAAAGCACTAGGCAGTCAGACTTCGAGATGCCGACTACAGATGGCTCGGCTACAGTTGGCGTGGCTCAAGTTGGGTTGGCTCCCGTTAACTTGGCTAAGCATCGTGCTCTTTTTCTTCCGCACCAAGATCTGCTGCGCTCGGCTGCGAACGACCAAAAGTGTAAGTCAACAACCACACATATAGCAAACTCGTGAGCATCACTCCCAGCGACGCGCCGCCGAGGTAACTTGTCAGCGTGGCTCCCCGCAGCTTGATCGCGACCGCGGCGCCAATGATTCCCCCTACCATCGCTGGAATCAACATCATGAAGAAGATCCAAACGCTCAGCATCGCGCGACCAGCGGCTAGAGCGTCGCGTTGCTGCAAAGCTCGCGGTTTGATAATGTTCCAAGCACCCAGCAAATTGATATTGGCGGTAAGCACCCAAGCCACCGGAATCAGTGCCAACGCAGTCTGAATCACTTCAGAGGCTGAACCAGGCAATAGAAAAAGAAACAACGCCAACACCAGCATGTGTATCAAGGCGAGCGGAATGAAGGGCCCGGCCAGTTGCCCGAGCACAATGGCCCAGTTCGGAATCGGTAACGACTTCAACATGGCTCGCTGAGCTGGTGGACCAAGGAATCCGACAGGCAGTTGCAGCAACAACAGAAAATCAGCGTAAGCGTTCAATCCAAACATCCACAGCACGCCGCTCCAGCCTTGCAACTGCTGACGATCGACAGTCATCGGAATCACAATCACCACGCTGACAATAGCGACCGTGAACACCATAAACCGCGGCAAGATACGAAGCGAATGCAACATCTGCATCCGAGCGATAGGGCCGATTCCAAACCATCGCCCGAACTGCGGTAACGTCAAGCGCCGCGTCCAGCCGCTCCTCCCCGAAACACCACTGCGCAGCGAACTCTGCCGCCGTTCAACTGACAAATCAGTCCGCGTCGTACTGGCCTCCAAGTAATCGCCACCCAGCAAATAAATTAGTCCGACAAGCACTGCGATAACCAGAAATCTTCCAGGCAACATCAACACGGTGCTCGGCCAAAAGGCATCGTTGCTCAGCGGTGCGAACATCCATTTCAGCGGCGGTAAAACGTATTGCCCAACGGGCGTTTCGAGTGCGGCCGCAGCGATCTTTGGTACTGTGACCATACCGTCATGGCTGCGAATCAACTCCATCGACTGCATAATCATCGTGATCAGCATCGCCAGCGCCACCACCGTTCCCATTCTTCGCAGTCGATGAATGGCTACGCCATGCGCACGCCGCGCCGAGAGAGAAACCACCATCCCTACCAACAACGACACCGCAATCAACAACCACAAACCCATCAGGGCGGAGGGAAAGCTGCGCATGAATGCCATCCCGAGCAACGCCAACACGACAGAGCTAATCGCCGCTCGGTAGGCCAGTCTTATTAAGTTGAGCGTGATGATGTCGCGACTGGGAAATGGTCCCGCGACAATGAAGTGAATCTCCGCCGGGCGCATGACCAATCCGCGATCCGCGGATGAAGTCAGCCACGTCGCAATCAAATACAGTGCAGCCCAAAATGGCATCGCATCCCCAAAACGCCCACCCGCTCCACTCGCAGTGATTTCGCCACCGCTGTTTCCGATCGCCTGCGAAAGAATGAACAGCCCCATGAACGCAAGCATGAGTAGCAATAGCAGCAGCTTTCGCCAACTGCGTCGCACTTGCAGCAAACCGCGGAACGACCCGCACAAGTCAAACCACAAGAGCTTCCAAAGCGCGGCGTGCATCACGATGCAGACTCAACGGCGACTTCGGGATCACCCGTGACTCGAAAGAAAACTTCTTCCAGCGAACTTGTCTCTCCGAACTGTTCGCGAGCTTCTGCCATTGAACCCGAGAACAGGCATTTTCCTTGCCGCAATATCACCAAGTGTCGGCAGATGTCTTCCACCAACGCAAGCAGATGACTGCTGACCAGCACCGTAGCGCCACTATCGACGCGTTCGACCATCGTCCGTTTCAGCAAGCGAATGGCCGCTGGATCAAGCCCCGTGAGTGGCTCGTCAAACAGCAGCACTTGCGGTGAATGCAAGTAAGCACAAGCGATCGCCACTTTCTGACGCATGCCGCGCGACAATTCACTCGCCTGTGCAGTCCGCTTCGTATCAAGGTTCAATTGCTTTAGCAGCGACTCCGCCATGGGCTCGAAGTCCACGACCGAATAAGCGGAGGCGACGAACTGCAGATGCTCCCAAACCGTCAACGTTTCAAATAGTGGCGGATCGTCGGGCACATAAGCGATCCGCTGCTTGACTTTGAGCGGTTCCGCTTGCACATCAAAACCAGCCACCGACAACCGTCCCGACGTCGGTCTCAAGATCCCGCACAACGCCCGCATCGTCGTCGTCTTACCCGCGCCGTTCGGGCCGATCAGTGCACCGATCGTACCCGCGGGTAGGGAAAACGAGATGCCATCCGCTGCCACCACCGACCCGTACTCCTTGCGGAACTCGACCACTTCAATCATGCGACGCTCGCGTTAGTGCATAGACCACTGCTTGATGTGCTACTTCTTGATATCGAACGCATAGATCAAATCCAGATCGCGCAAGAACAACTTTCCTTCTGCAATGACCGGATGAGTCCAGATCTTCCCCTGCTGACGCTCGATCTTGGTCTGCTCCGGCAAGCTCAACTTGCCTCGCGGTGTCCACGTTTCTTTTGAAGGTTCGACTAAGTAACAAGTGCCCGTTCCGTCGCCAAACACATACAACCGACCGTCTGCGAAAGCGACCGAAGCGCTGCCGTCACCCGACAATCGCTCGCTCCATTTGACTTCGCCATCTTTGAAATCCTGGCAAACAAAACCGCCACCCTTCTTCAATCCGAAAATGCAGCCGTCATGCAACACCACGCCGCCATGATGATTCTGCATGTTCTTGTTCGCATAAACCTCTTTCGCTTCCAGTTTGCCGTTGCTCGCGGTGACTTCTACCAGCACACAACCTGTTCCGTAATCCGAAGTGTGATAAACCAAGTTCCCATCGATGATCGGAGTTGGAATTGTCGCAGTTCCATTACCGCTCGAGTTGTTTGTCCAAAATGTGCTGCCATCTTTAGCCGAGAAGGCTACCATGCCGCGTTCCGCTGCGGAGATGTAACTATCGATACCGCCCACTGTATGCTTCATGACTGAAACATAGTGCGGAGCAGTTTCAAAACCCGAGCTGCCAAAAATCTTCTTGCCAGTTTCGAGTTCCAGCGCGACAAGAAACTCTTTGCCGCCCGGACATACCACAACGCGGTTACCATCGACCAGCGGCGATTCGCTGTAGCCCCATTTTGGTAGCTGGCCACCCAAATCGCTTTTCAGGTTTACTTTCCATTGCACCTTGCCGGACGCTAACTCGAGACTCGCTAACGTCCCGCCATCGTCCAGCACAATGACGCGATCGCCAACCACAGTCGGCGTACTGCGCGGCCCGCCTCCCCAACCTTGCATATAGTCGTTGCTTGGAACCGCATCCGCTAACTCGGTGCTCCAAACCTGCTTGCCCGAATTCGCATCGATACAGATCGCGTAGTTCTTGCCGTTGATCGTCCCGAGTGTGTAGCCCTTGCCATTCACGACAGCCAGCGATGAGTAACCTGTGCCCGCGTCTGAAAACTTCCAAACCACCGCTGGCCCCGCCTCAGCCCACTCTTGCTTGAGTCCTGTTTCGAGACTTTTATGGTCGCGGTTCGGTCCACCCCACTGCGGCCAACTTTTCTGTGACGAACTCGTCTGCTGAGCCCCCACGTTCGAAGTCATTAGGCTCACAGCCACAAAGATCAGAGCGATAAATCTGAAATGCATCGACGGGCAACCTGAAAAAAGGAAACGAGACAGAGCTCTCGATTGTACGCTGGCCCGACCCTCCAGCACACCGCACCGGTTTCGAGCCGCCGAACGAAACTCGCTGGTGCGAAGCAGTACTTTCGGAGTGTGCAATAGAGCGGTCTAGCTAGCGCCGATCGGGAATCGGATCTCGTTGGGCTAGCGACGCTAATTTGGGCAATAAACATCCTAAATGGAAGTGTCTAACAACTTTACGAGCCCATTTAAGGTGTGTAGAACCTTCGTAAAGCCCATCGATCTGCGATGAATGCCACTTTGTAAAGATTTTATTTTCCAAAAGTGGCGATAATTTTCTTGACTTGGTTTTCTCAACCGCTAAATTCACACCCGTCACACAGTGGATTCCTGTCCCCGAAGGTACAGCCATGCAAGCTCTCAGGCTCTCAAGCTCTCAAGCTCTCAAGCTCTCAAGCTAAACCAGCGATGATCTCGGTCGCTTGGGGAGTTTTGTTGGGACTGGTGGTTTCGCAATTGGCGGGGTGCGGAGCAGTTGTCGATGCAGCGACCAGCGGTAATGGAGTTGCATCAGAATCCTCGGCAGTAGCCAACGACGAGTCGACTGCTTCGCGTTCGATCGATGCCGGAGTGGTGTTTGCGGATCAAGCGAACTATCTGTGCATTCCGCTAAGTCGACTGGGGATATCGAGCAATGACGAAGTGCTCGCCGTGAAGTCCTCTTGCGAATGCACTCGACCATCGATCGTCGAGTATCTAGAGACAACGACAAAGTCTGATCGCGCTCTTCGCATCGACTTTGAACCTGAGGCGATGGTTTCTGGATCGACCATGCCTGGATCGACCATGCCTGGATCGCAAGCTGCTCCAGCGAGCCTAGCTGTTGATGTGACTTTGGATTTGGCTGGTGGTCGATCGACGACTGCGACGATCCAGTTCCTGCACACGCAACTTGTTGCCGCAGGAATAAATCAAGGAGCCAACCCATGATGCTCCGCGACAAACAACTACGAGCTCACAGGCTCAGCCTTGGAACTCACTGTCTTCGAGGCTCCGCCTCGTCTTTTCTCCCACGATCAACTTCTCCACGACTACGACCATTACCACCCAATCTCATTCGCGTTCCTGGTATCTGTAGCGGTATTGGCGCAAGCCATCCGGTTCTTCGACGAAATCCCAGATCAAATACCGGACGGCTCGCGCCGTACCGCTACAAGATGAATGGCATTCCGCTACTACCTCGCTGCGGTTACACGTTAGTAGAACTGCTGGTCGTGATCGCGATCATTTCGATCTTGGTGGGTTTGCTACTGCCAGCGGTGATGGCGGCCCGCGAAGCAGCTCGGGTAATGACGTGCCATAACAACTTGAAGCAACTGGGCCATGCGATGCACTTGCACGAAGATGCTCGCAAGCGACTGCCCAGCGGCGGTTGGGGATACCAGTGGCCCGGCTTTGCGGACATCGGTGGCGAAGTCGGCCAACCGGGGGCTTGGCCATACAGCTTGCTCCCTTTCATCGAACAAACCTCGCTGTATCAACTAGCCACTTATCAATCGCCGGTCGCACAGCGTGACGCGGACTTGCGAAAACGGTTGGTTTCAGGCGTGCCGACCTACAACTGCCCGTCGCGACGCAGCGCTGAACCATTCGCGGTGGACTGCGCCAGTTGCGGTTCGCCGGTCGGCATCGCTGGCAGTGTGACTTCGATGTCGCGATCTGACTACGCAGCCAACATTGGAGATGGTGCGCCGGACGCATCGCAACTGATCTCATGGCCCATCAACTTTGCAGGCCCAGCCGACTTGGCAGAAGCTCGCTTATTTTCACTCAATCGTAAGTGGCCGCAACCGCCGCGCGACTGGAGCGGGATCAGTTACCTGCGAGTCGGCGTGCGGCTGGCCGAGATCACCGACGGTTTGTCCAGCACCCTCATGATCGGCGAAAAGTATCTCAGCCGCAGTGCTTATCAGAGCGGTGTGGACTGGGGCGACACTTGTGAACAAGATGTGAACGGAGGTATTGCTTCATCAAAGAACGGCAGTCCAAGCGTTTTGGAGAAATATTCGCTCCTAGTGACAGGGGTATCATTCGCCCTGCGGCCACTGTGGAACTGAAGCTCCGTTTACCAGGCGTAATTGCATAAAACTGAAACTTTCACATACACGGAACGCATTTTGAAATCACTTGCATTGGTTTGCGTACTGTTTATCGTTGGGCGAAGTGAACTCCACCTATTCGGCGATGATCCCGCCCGCGTCAGAGCATGGCTCGCAGCGACCAATGATGTTTGGTCATATGATGTTGATTGTTCGTTTTCAAAAACACGAGACGGACAAATTTTGGAACAACAGAAGCGACGTCAAAGATTTGTCAAAGATGGGCGATGGAGATGTGATAGTCGAGTCGAAAGTAGTTGGGCAAGCAGCTCATTTGACGGCACTCAATTTCATGACCGCAACGAGGTGGGTGACTTCGTTTCAAAAACTATTTCAGCGCGCGCGGCCGCGGCAATGAAGCACAGGCACAGTTTTTTCCCTCATGAATTGTCGCTAGCTACTTTTCATGGAGTCGCGTACGCTGACGTCTTTGCGGAGCGTATTAAGACGGTGCAGCGAAGAAGTGCAACTATCTACTACTTCCCGCCGCTCATGGAAGTGCGACGGCTTGTTGAATATGCGGACGTGGGCGTGCTGGTCGAGTTTGGGGACGGAAGATGTGATATGCCAACGCGACTTGCCGTCCTTGATGACAGCGGAAAGGTTTCCTCACAGCTTTGCGGGGAATACCGCTGGATTGACGGAAAGCCCTTCCCGAAAACAATTAGAAAGGAGACCTACGTAAATGGTACCTTAGCAGCTATATCGGAAATGGATTGCGAGGTTCGCGCTATCAATTGCGACATCCCAAATTCAATATTCTCATTGGAAGTACCGCTTGGCGCTGTCGTATACGATGAAGGTGAAGGTTCAAATTATATAAAAACGGAACGTATCGAAAAAGACTTCGAAGCTTATCAAAAGCTAGTCTTAAGTAAGAAAAATGACAGTCCCCCCAAAGACAGCTTGTTCGTCCTGTTTTTCTGTTTACTTTGCGGTGCCATCATTTTATATTTCGGCTTTCGCTACTTTAGGGATAATAAAAGACAGGGCATTGCGGGTTGCCTTGTTTCTTTCATTGCTTTCGCTGGGGCCGCGGGTTGCAACAGTTCGCAATTGGCCACGATAAATGCAGACCAGTTTATTGGAATTGTTGACGGAAAAGCCAAGCTTGAGTTTGTGGTGTGTAATCGCGGCGAAAATATTCCAGTCGAAAAGGTCGAAAAAAGCTGCCAATGCTTTGAGGTCGTGCATCCGCCTATCGTAAGAAGCGGCAACAATATTTTTTTATGACAATTGTGGGCGGCTCTGGCCCGCCTGCTTCTCGTCGAGCGGTCGCGCATGTGACTCTAGCGAATGGCTCAAAGTTTGATTTGACTGCTCGATACGTGCACGGGGATCGTGCGGCCGTAGTTCCCTCAGCCTTGGTCGCAGAGTCTCAGAAGGTTAGAGGTGCTGTAGTGCTTTTTACCGGCGATTCTGGGAGTGAGTTGCAGATTCGGAGAGATAACAAGTTGCTCTATTCACAGATCTTGCCTGCTCGCGAAGCCCTCACAAAACACGATCAGTCGGAGAAACCAACGAAGCCATCTTTTCACTCCGAAGTCGCTCGCGTTCATCCCACAGCAGCCGAAGCAATTTCTATTCCGTGTGTCATTTTCTTTGAACGAAGACCGACTGCCCTAACCGGGCACGAACGGTAGCTTTTGATTCAGTTACCGCGTCAATGAGTGCTCCGGTTCACGGCTTTGTGATGCCGTCGAAACGCGTCACACGAACGATACGGAATCCGATCACACGCGAGGAAGTCGAAGGCGGCATTGCCGTACGCGAACCCGCCATGCAGGCCCCATCACTCCGAAGGGACGCCGGATCGACAAAGCAATCGTCACCTCGAACGACACGATAATCGCCATGAGCAGGACCACGCGGATCGAGCTGGTTCTCACGGACTGGCGTCGCATGCCAATCCGAACACCATTCTGCAACATTGCCAAACATATCTTGAAGGCCCCACTTATTCGGCATCCTGGTTCCCACCGGGCGATGACCGTCACTACCTTCTGCTACTTCGTCAGTGTTCGTGAAGACCCATGCGATATCTAGGATGTCTCCGTAGCGGCATTTCGCTTCGCCAGCGCGGCATGCGAACTCCCATTCCGCCTCCGTGGGAAGGCGATATTCATTCTCTTTCTCGAGGGCAGACAGCTTTTTGCAGAAGCTGACTGCTTCATCCCAGGTGACTTGCTCCACTGGGTTCTGTATTTTTGTCCGCCATTGCCAGAACGAAGAATTGTGTCCCATGATCGCAACATATTGAGCCTGAGTTACTTCTGTTGCCATCATCCAGTAACCGCGAGTGAGCTTTACATTGTGTTGCTGCACGAAACGGTCGCCATAGTTCGCTTCGGTTCCCGGCGGTGATCCCATCAGAAACTGACCCGGCGGACACCAGCGAAACTCGAACGGTATCCCGCTGAGCATCGCAAGATCTTGGGTTCCTGCGGAAATCGCGGCATTCGGATGTTGAGTTGCCACGACATTTGGATCGGAAAATGATACGCGAATCCGCTTCGGGTCGCGCGCACCTCCACAGTCAATCGTGATTGCAAACCTGCTGTTACGTTGGACCGCGATTGGCTCGCGAAGTTCCAACACCAATTGATGACAAGCATCCTTTCCGACAAAATCAGGCACAGTCCAACCAGTGTCGGATAAAAAGTCGATGCAGTTCGCGGCGGTGTCGTCAGCCTCGTTTGCAAGAAATCGGCAACTTCTAAACTCTAACTGGGTAGTCGACTTCTCGTCACTTTCGAGATGCGGCTTAACATCGAACAACACAAATTTTTGGTCACCATTTGCGCGCGAACGCGGCGACGGAAGCACTTCCAACAGAACCCGCGAGATTTGTGCAAATTCCGGGGGCTGAAAATAAAGGGCGAGTTCTTGCCAATCGTTGGATCCTTGCAGCTCAATCGAATGGTCGCTGAGGACGTTGGCAGAACCGTTCGACGACCAGACAACTTTTTTTGGGCTTAACGGCACCCATCGGGCATCCATCTTGGCTGGTTGTTCTGCACTCACGGGCGGTGCAAGGATTGCAGCAACGATGCATGCCGCTAAAGCATGCCACAGCGCAGACGATGAAAGAAGTGAGGCTCTTCGCGAAAACATGTGGGTTAGTCCATCGGTTATGGCATAACGTTTGACCACAACCCAGACCGAGAAGTTGAGCGACGATTGCACAAGCGGATCATCGAAGGCGTGGGTTGATCGATTTGTTCTTCGCGGTGCGGTTTGACTTTCGCGAAGGTCTTACTTTATCGCATCGCTAGTTGTTATTCAAATGCATTTAGGTTTTTTGAAACGTGCTCA
>JANPLP010000366.1:0-4925 GCA_031426595.1 Planctomycetia bacterium
AAAGCATCTGGGCGTGCCACCCTAAAGTTCAATCTGGATATTGCACTGGGGCAGCGTTACAGCTTATTTTTAGGATTCTTCGTGTACGGGTAGCACGCTCTGAGGGTCTGGGAAGGGCATGATTCGACTGACATTAGCCACGCCCTTCGCAAAGCCTCAGAGCGTGCCACCCTAAAATTAAGCTGTAACACTGCACTAGTTTACTCGAAACGCAAAGCGATTGCATGCAAGACTGGGCGTTGCTGCTGCAGCGATTGAGCGCACCCCTACATTTACGTCAGGTTAAGCCAGAAGCTGCTGGCATTCTGCTTATTTGTGCGGCAGATAATGAGCGATCATTCGGATGAGTTTTGTACCGTCGAGTGGTTTGGTAGCGTAGTCGTTGCAACCCGCGGATAAGCACTTTTTGCGATCCTCTTTCATCGCATTGGCTGTAAGAGCGATGATCGGCTTCTTGAAACCGCACTGTCGCAATTTCTCTGCGGCCGCGTAGCCGTCCATGACGGGCATCTGCATGTCCATCACTACGACATCGACAACGCCCTGTTCTATATTGGGATGTGTTAGCAGATCGAGGGCTTCTTGACCATTCGTGGCAGTGACTACTTTGCCACCCGCTCTCTCGATAAAGTGTTGCGCTAGAAAGCGGATATCGCGCCGATCGTCCACGACTAATATGCATCCGTCGATGTGCATTGTGGCGGTGTTGTTCTCGTCCATTTTCTTGGGAACGACCGAGGGTTCAACTAAGCATACATTTTCCAACGATCCACAATCAATCGTTAGTGTAAAGATACTTCCCTTCCCCAGCTCACTACGCACGGCGATGTCGCCGCCTAGTGCCTGAGCCAACCGACGGCTGATGGCCAGTCCCAATCCGGTACCTTCATATGCGCGTGTCGACGACGTGTCGGCTTGCATGAACGGACAGAAAAGTTTGTCGATATTGTCCGCTGAGATGCCGATGCCTGTATCGCGTACTTCGAACTGTAACTTGTTCGAATCCGGCAAGTAGCGGGCTGCTAGTGAGACTGAGCCATGGTTGGTGAATTTGATCGCATTGCCAATTAGGTTCAACAAAATTTGACGCAATCGTACTGCGTCTGTCTGGATCGATTGAGGCAGCCTGCTTTCGATCTCCATTTGGAAATCGAGCTTTTTCTCTTGAGCTCGGACGTCCATCAATGAATGTACATCAGCCAGAATGACAGCGGGTTCGATACGTTCCTGATCGATCAAAAACTTGCCTGCGTCGATTTTGGATAGATCTAGAATGTCATTAATGATCTGCAGCAAAAACTTCCCATTGCGACGAATCGTATCCACGCTGTGGAGGTTGTCAGGATCGTGGATGTGCTCCAACAGAATGTCGGCGTGACCTAAGATAGCCGTCATCGGAGTGCGGATCTCGTGGCTCATGTTAGCCAGGAATTCACCGCGAGAAAGGTTGGCTGTTTCAGCGGCGATGCGTGCTTGATGCGATGTCGCTTCGTATTCCTTGAGCTCGGTGATGTCTGTGTTGGAGCCAAACCAGGTAGCAATCTGTCCCTGATCATCGCGGATGGGGAGTGCGCGGGAAAGGAACCAGCGATACTGCGAATCTTTGCCGCGAATTGGAAAAGTATCCTCCCATGATTCGCCTGTGTCCCACGAGCGTTGCATATTCTCGACGACGCGGTCGATATGATCGGGATGAACGGCATGTCGCCAACCCGAACCTTGCATCTGCTCGAAAGTTCCTCCGGCGTAGTCGTACCAGCGTTTGTTGAACCAGTAGATAGCGCCCTCTTTGTCCGCCATCCATGCGAATTGAGACATATTATCAGCCAACATGCGGAAGCGTGTTTCGCTGGCTCGCAGCGACTCAGCGGCGCGCTTGCGGTCGGTGATATCGCGCACGATGCTTGACGCGCCCACGCGCCGCCCGGCTGAATCATTGATTGGCGAAATGTTTAAAATCACATCGATGGGCGTTCCATCCTTGCGAATGCGGACCGTTTCGTACTGGTCGATACGCAGACCCTCCTTGAGTCGGCTTACCAAACGCATTTCTTCTTCGTGATTGTCTTCGGACACGATCTTCAAAATCGAGTTGCCTAGCATTTCGACTTCGCTGTAACCGAACAATCGCTCCGCCGCAGGATTCCAACTGGTGACAATTCCCTCGAAGGTTTTGCCGATGATGGCATCATTCGAAGACTCAATGATCGCGGCCATTCGGATGCGAGTTTCCTCAGCGGCCCGACGTTCGCGGATGTCCTGAATGATCGCTAAAAAGTACTCGGGTTTCTGATCCCCGTCGCGGATAGGAGTGACCGTTAGATGCACCCAGATGATTTCACCAAACTTTGAGATAAAACGCTTTTCATAGGATGCAGTTGGAATCGCTCCGCCGAGCAGCTTTTGCGCGGAGAGTTCATCGTTCTCGATGTCCAGCGGATGGGTAATCTTCTTGCTTAAAAAGGATTGCAATTGGTCGCGTGTGAAGCCTAGGATCTCGCAAAGTTTTTCATTCGCGCGAAGTATGCTCCCGTCTAGCCCCAAGTGTGCGATGCCGACAGGGGCATAATCAAAAGTCGTTCGAAACGTCTGCTCACTCCAAAGCAATTGGCCTTCTTGCTCCCGTCGTTCGGAAACATCGCGAAATACCAGCACACTACCGGTGGTCGTGCCGTCGCCGCGCAGTATCGGGGCCGTACTGTAATCAATGGGGACTTCTCTGCCGTCTTTGCGTATGAGCAGCGTGTGATTTGCGATGCCTACCGTTTTTTCAAGTTGCACCGCTTGTGCTGCGGGATTGATGATTGGCTCGCGGGTCCGTTCGTTGCAGATTTTGAAAATGTCTGCGAGCGGCTGGCCCTGAGCCGACTCAATTTTCCATCCGGTCAGCGATTCGGCGACGGGGTTCAAGTTCATTACTTTGAGGTCCGCATCGGTGGTGATCACAGCCTCCCCGATGCTCGCAAGCGTCGTGCGCATCTGTTCCGTGTACTCGAAGGCAGCGTTGGCGTTCGCTTCCCGTTCGTCCGCGAAACGTAACGACATAAAACTGAAAAGCGCCAGCAGCATGAGGGCGGCGATGCCAGAACCAAGTCCAGATGAGAGGGTCGTCCAGTAAGTGATCGACGCGGTACGGATTCGCTCAGCCAACATTTGCTGTTCATTCGAGAGCATTTCGCCGATTAGATCGCGAATCCTGCGCGTTTCGGTTGGACCGATGTTACTGGATACCAGCGAAGTTGCAGATGAGAGATCACCGTCACGCCGGAAACTGATGCCTTTGTTTAAAGTGCGCATGCGCATATCGATACTCTCGCGCAGCACCGGAATATAGCGTCTTTGATGTTGATTAGCCGAGGTGAATGCTTGAATTCGATCGAGCTGCCCATCGATGCGACTGATCGCGTGATGATAAGGGTCTAGATAGCTCTCCCGACCTGCAATAATAAAGCCGCGTTGCCCGGCCTCTGCATCGATCACCAATGCTTGCAGGGAGACGAGTTCGGTACGTAACTGATACGCGTGCGAGATCTGCTGACATTCAGCAAGTAATTGCCGGGCATTATTCAGCGTCAGTGCAAGATTGCACACGATCAGCGCGACAGCAATTGAAGCACCAATCTGGAGCCATTTTTTGGAGACCAATTTCTCGCGTCAATTTGAGAGGGTGTTATGCGGTTCGATAAACGTGGTATCAAGCAAACATCATGCCCGCGATGTGAGTTGCCCGCATTACGCCACTTCCCATCCTCGAACGTTGAAGACTGGGTGGTACGCAAGTTGCCGAAACGCTTTGTAAAGCACACCCCGCGCCTCAACGGGTCAACTTGGTAGATGGTAGAACAGCCCGACGGTTTGATTTGAGCGTTGCAGGTGGGGCTTTTGGGCTGACAGGCATCGGGGGACTTGGCTTGGGGCTTCTGCGTGCTGTTCATGGCCAATGATGCTTACAAGCTTAGCTATGAATTAATTGTGCCTCCTGATGGCATCGCGGCGAACTCAAAATCATTAGCCGATTGCGCCGTCCACCAGATGAACGGATTGCGAAAAGCTGACACGCGTTGTTTAAGGGCACTCATTGAATCGGGAGCAATAATGAAAAAAGAGCCGCAAGAGCGATCAGAGTCAAACTACTCATGATGCGCGCACGGCTCTCTTTGCGTTCAGTCGTCAACAATCAGGCTGGTTTACTTGCCAGTACCAGGTGTTCCAGTACCAGGTGTTCCAGTACCTGCTCCTGCTCCTGGTGCAGTCCCTTGTCCGGTGACAGGCAGGTTGCTCTGGCCGTTACCTGGTAGGTTGTTGTTCTGCTGGCCATTGTTCGGAGTGGCTCCACCGTTCTGTTGAGCTCGGAAGTAAATGTCGGCTGGAAGGTCGACGTTTTCGCCGCGAACTTCGCGCCAAATTCTCAGTTGTTCGGGTGTAAGAATCTCATCGATAGACAAATTGGAGCGACGGTAGAAGTCGTTCCAATCGAAGTCGGGCGAGTTACCGTTCGCACGGCTCATCTTGGCCATCGTGCGGCGCCATTCCTGTTGCATACGATTGATTTGACGACGTTGTTCGGCGCTCAGGTCCAGTCGTTGCACCAGTTTCTGGTTGTCGAACGCATTGAGCCCTTGGTACTGCGTCATCAACTGCTGGAATCTTTGACGTTGAGTTTGATCTGGAATGGAAGTATCGAGTGAACCCGAAAAACTATTTTCGAACTGCTGAGTCAACTGTTGACGGCGGCGTTCCAGTTCATCAGCAGGCAGAGTGTTCGCCAAGCCGCTGATGCCGGAGGCGTTTCATAGCGGCTGGCACGCGCAGGCGCCGCTGACGACGGTGTAAGCTCGACGCAGACATGACAAGGGCGCCCATGAGGCGCCCTTCTTGATTACAGCGATGGCCGGAGCTTACTTGCCCTTGGCCGCCGCTGGCGC
>JANPLP010000367.1:0-3042 GCA_031426595.1 Planctomycetia bacterium
GTGATGAAATTGATGCTGCAGTACGGAGCTCGGCCGGCGTGTTCGTACAAGTCCGATGAGCCAGCGATGCGCGTGGCTAAAGGACCCGTCAACCCGTCGTCACCGCGCCAGTACCGACGTACATCGTCTCGATACCGCCCATTCCACTCCGCCCATCGCAGGTCACCAAAAGATCCGACTTGATAAGCTCCAGCCGCATCCCAGGCTTCTGCAATGATCTTCGTATCAGCCAACATCGGGTCTTCAGCGATCATCTCCACCAAGGGTGGGTTAGGCATCAAGTTACCGTTTCGATCGCGTGACAAAATACTGGCCAAGTCAAACCGGAAACCATCGATATGGTAGTTGTGTACCCAATGTCGCAAGCAATGGAAAATCAACTCGCGACAAATCGGATGATTGCCGTTCAAGGTGTTACCGCATCCCGAGTAGTTGCTGTAGTGACTACCGCCGCTATTCAGAATGTAGTAAACACGATTCTCAAGTCCCTTGAAACTCAGCACAGGGCCATGTTCGTTGCCTTCGCAGGTGTGATTGAACACGACGTCGAGGATGACTTCGATCCCCGCTGCATGCAACGCTTTGACCATCTGCTTGAATTCATTTACTTGAGCCCCAGGTTCTTTGCCAAAGGCATAACCACGGTGCGGTGCAAAGAAAGCAAGTGGATCGTAACCCCAGTAATTGGGACGATCCTTTTTGTTTCCATGGATGTCAAGTATCGGGAACTCGTGGACCGGCATCAGCTCAACAGCGGTAACTCCCAAGTCTTGCAAATAGGGGATCTTCTCGATCAGCCCCAAATACGTACCTGGATGTTCGACGCCCGAAGTTTTACTGTTCGTAAAGCCACGGACGTGAGTTTCGTAAATCACCGTTTCGGAGAGCGGACGTCGGAGATGACGATCGCCTTCCCAGTCGAAGTAGTCGTCGACTACCACGCACTTGGGAGGACGAATAATGCCATCAGTGCTCGGCTGGAAACAACCCGCAAGCGCTTTTGCGTACGGGTCGACCAAACGCGCGTTGCCATCGAACCACTGCCCCAGTTCCGGATCGAACGGTCCACTTGCTTGGAAGTGATAAAGTTGTCCCGGCCCCATGTCAGGAACAAATGCACTCCATACGTCACCCCAACGGTCTGTGTCGCGATTGAATTCGATGATCTCGCTAGGTTCGCGATCATCGACATGATCGTACAGCAGGACCCGCATCGCAGTCGCGCTGCGGCTGAAGACGACAAACTGCACGCCACGGTCAGTGACTACAGCCCCGTAAGGCAGGCTGTATGCAAATTGTAATTCAGGATGCGGATGGCGCATAAGCATACTTCTGGACGTCCTTCTCGAAACGTTGGCGATTGGTCTTCGTTGACAGTGAAACATACCACCGGCTTCGCAGATGCAACGTTTTTCAAGCTCGAGTCTCGCAGAATCGACCGTACGCCAGTCTCTATGTGCGAGCCAACCAAGAGTTTCGGAAGAACGTGAGTGTTCGGTTCTAGTAGAGTTTGCCGCTAGCGTCTGTTGTAGCGCCCACCTATGTTAATCTGTGCCCGTGGAAGCGATGAGCCCTAGCAAGGCTCCATTTGAAATTCGTCTTATCACTTCCAACTGAAGGTTTGCATTTATCCCTTGGCAAGCTTTACCGGTTGTGAACCCACCAGGTCAAGTAACCGCGACTTTTTCCCGAGCGCGATATCGCTCTGGGTGCAACTGAATTGTCTGCATGCAAGTTGGACACCAGGGTTCCCAATAACCAGGGCTCCCAATATTCAGGGCTCCCTAGGTTATGCCCAATTTCCCCATCAGCTGATACCAATATGTTGTGCTGGCTATCTTGATTCGCGCAGATGACTGACCTAGCATCTAGTGCATAATCAATTCTAGAGGTCAAGTTTAAGTTAGTTCCGGGAACCTGAACCAGCTTCGTAAGCGGGGTTTGATTTGCCTCGACATTTCGTATGCGGCTTGCGGACCTTCGTAATTGATGACCTCTGTAATTGTTGACCGTTAGAGCTTTACCAATCGGTGTTATCAGCAGCCAGCTTATTGAGTCAGCGGGCCGCGTAACCTACACCTTTTTAGCCCACCACATTTCGCTTTCGCTGCAGCTTCACAAAGTCCTCAGTTCACAAATCTCTATTCCGTTTTGTCTATTTTAGTAAAAGCCCACCAATATGCAGTGGATTGATCGCAAGCGTCTGAGCAAACAACTGCTCGCGGGAACGTTTTTAAACCTCGGCTCGCCGGCTGCCGTCGAGGTCTCGGCGGCCATTGGATTTGATTGGCTGCTGATCGATCTTGAACACGGCAATGGATCGTTGTCGGACCTGCGGAACATGTTGGTTGGCTGCAAAGGCTCCCCCTCCGCTCCCATCGTGCGGCTACGTAGCGTCAACGCCGATGATGTCAAATTTGTAATGGACAGCGGCGCTGCCGGCATTATGTTCCCGTTCGTAAACTCGGTTGAAGAAGCACGGCAAGCGGTGGAGTATATGAAGTATCCACCGATGGGTAAGCGCGGTGTAGCGGGGATCATTCGCGCGACAGATTACGGCGCGAGCTGGAAGGAGTACTTTGAAACGGCTAACGCGAATAGCTTGGTAGTCGTTCAAATCGAGACCCCCGAAGCTGTCGCATGCGCGGGTGAGATTGCAGCGGTTAAAGGTGTCGATGTGCTGTTCGTGGGTCCACTCGATTTATCCGTGAACCTTGGATCACCCAACGATTTTACTACAGACCGGTTCGTGGCGGCACTCAAGCGCGTTGTCGCGGTCTGTAAAGCGACTGGCAAAGCCGCCGGCATTCTTTCGCGCCCGCAGCTTGTCGATCAACACAAGGAGATGGGTTTCAAGTTCCTCGCCTTGGGTTCCGACACCGGCTCCATCACCAGTGGGCTGCAGCAAAGCCTTGCCGCAATGCGCAAATGATCGGTTGCGGACCGGCCAGTGGAATAGATATTACTCCCCTCCCCGAAGCCTCGTTCTGCCCCTCCCCGAAGCCTCGTTCCTCGGCTTCGACCCTCCCCATGGGAGGGTTA
>JANPLP010000368.1:0-4263 GCA_031426595.1 Planctomycetia bacterium
ACGCGACGCGCCTGCCGTCAGGGGAACACGATATCGCCTTGATGCTAGCTACGTGCAATTTTGCATTCGCAATCCTGCGGCTCGTCTTCAACTCCCAAACTTCCACGAGGCCATTGATATTGCCTGAAACTAGTCGCTGCCCGTCAGCGCTCCAGGCGACCGCTGTCGCTGGTACGCGGTGCGTGCCATGCTGCACTTTCATGACGCATTCGCGCTTTTCAATATCAAAGACATAAACCCATCCAGCATACCGCATATCACCACCATCGCTGATTTCACCTTGGCCCGCACCCGCCAGGCGCAGTCCGTCAGGGGACCAGGACAGTGAATTGAGAATAATATCGGGCCAATGAATATCCACTTCGTTTTTCTGCACATCAATGACCACCAGACTATCGATACCCCCAAGCGCCAATTTGGAGCCATTTGGGGAAATCGCAGTACACGTCGTGTTAACGGGCCCTTTCGTCACGGTCTGGATTCGTTTGCCCGAGAGTGCATCATGAATAAAAACCTCTGGTTGGCCTGAATTTGTGACAATCGCCAACTGCCCGCTTCCTGAACTAAACTGCCCAGACGTACCGACAGCAACTGGCAACTTTCCTAACAACTGTCCGTCAATAACGTCCCACTGCGCGATTGTTTTATCCGCGATGCCAACCGATCGGAGTGTGTCGGATTCTTCGCCCCACGCTATATCCATGACGCGACCGGAATGTGCATGTAGTTGGCATGGGTTTTTAGCGAGAGGCAACCGCCAGATTTTCACTAGCCCATCTTGGTCCCCAGAAATCAAACGGCGTCCCGTGGGCTCCCATGCCAACGCGGTCACATCTTCGCGGTGACCACGCAGAGTCAGAACAACATTCCCATCCGCTGCACCCCATACATTGATTAGGCCATCGGAACCCGCTGACGCTAGCTGGCTGCCGTCGCGGTTCCACGCCACGGAATTGACGAAACCGGTATGACCCTTCCAGCTAGATGCGAAAGATAAGTCCGTCCCTCGGTACATGAGACATAATCCGGTTTCGGTTCCCATAGCTAATTGTTTACCATCCGGGCTCCAGGCAATTGACTTCAATCTTTCCGGCGTAAGAACAGTTTTAAGACGTTCTCCTGAGAGCCCGTCCCAAATCGAAACTTGTCTTCTTTCGCCACTCGCCAGAATTTTTCCGTCCGGATGCCATTCCAGGGATCTCACATAATCAGGTATTCCTTCCATCACGTGGTGACACTCCCCTGTCGCGTCCTCCCAGACTCGAATGGTGTGATCCATTCCGCCAGTGGCGAGGTATTTGCCATCGGGACTCCATGCCGTTGTCCAGACGGATGACGTGTGACCCGAAACGCGTTTGATATCCCCCGTTTCAACGTTTGCCGTGTACACCCCAGAGTCGCATTCAGTTGTGCCCCACGCGAGCTTCCGACTATCAGGAGACCATTTGGCTCCGAGGGGGCTGTGTCCATTCCACGTCCATAGTCGTCGCCAAGATATGCTGTCATAGACGCACACTGTTCCTTCATGACCCATAGAGGCAACGAAACGTCCGTTCGGGCTCCAGGCGACAGAGTTCACTGTGCGCGCGTGGTACATTAATGTCCGCTCCTCCTGATGGCAAAGAGAGAGTAAGTAATACCATTCCCAGCCTCTCTCGTCCTTTGTGCCGAGCGTTGGGACATGTTCTAACAGCTTGGTTGACAGTCTTCCAATATTGCTTGCTTTCCAATCGACATGACCCAATCGCATGTCGGCATAATAGAGATTTTGAGTTACCGCGTTACGTTGGCGCTCCGCTTCCTGCTTGGCCAGTTGCGTTTCGGCCTGGGCCTGCCGAGCTTGAGAGGCTTGATGTTGGGCTTCAAGAGAACTGGTGACAGCGAGCTGGCGTTGGTGGTCTGCCTGTTTTTCCGCTTCGATTGCGCGGATGGCCTGCCAGGTGCTTACGGCCGTGCCGATGAGCATGATCAAGGCCATAATCGAAGCTGCCGTTAGTGCAGCGCGATACTTCTGGGCGAATTTACGACAACGATAAACTGTGGACGGTGGGCAGGCTTGTACTGCGTCATCGTCTAGATAACGCTGAATATCCGCTGCGAAGCTGGCGGCCGATTCGTAACGTCGCTCCCGATCCTTTTCGAGCGCCTTCATCACGATCCAGTCCAATTCGCCGCGAATGATGTTCACCATACGGCAAGGATCGCTACCGCGGCGCTCTGACACGGTCGACAGTGCTTGCGCTTTTAAAGTGCTGATCCGTGAACTGGGATTAGGCGGCTCTTCGTTGCGCAGGATGCGTCTGAGCTCGTCGAAGGTTGATGTCTTGAGCGTATGCTTATCAAACGGAGTGCCGCCGGTCAGCAGTTCATAGAGCACGACGCCTAGCGAATACACGTCGCTGCGAGTGTCAACACCGAGCTGGTTCATTTCTGCTTGCTCGGGACTCATGTACTGTGGCGTCCCCAAGAACTGGTAGAAGCCGGTCACCTTCGTGTGAGCGGTTAAGTTTGCGCCGAAAGCCTTGGCGATACCGAAGTCGATGACTTTGGGTACAGCCACCACATCGAGCTTCGTGACGAGCACGTTGGTCGGCTTTAAATCGCGGTGAATAATGCCTTTCTGATGAGCATGCTGAACCGCCTGGCATACTTTTAAAAAAAGCTCGAGACGCTGGCGAACGGTGAAACGATTCTGATCGCAGAACTCGTTGATAGGAACGCCCCGTACCAGTTCCATAACGAAGTAAGGGCGACCCAACTCCGTCGTGCCTGCGTCGAGAATTCTCGCAATGCCCGGGTGGTCCATCAGAGCCAGCGCTTGCCGCTCGGCATCGAAACGCGCGAGCACTTGCCGGCTGTCCATCCCGGCCTTAACGATCTTGAGAGCCACGCATCGCCTGACCGGTTTTGTTTGTTCGGCCATGTAGACCGTTCCCATACCTCCCTGCCCGATTTCTTCGAGTAGCTTGTATGGGCCGATCTGACTGCCGATTCGTTCCAAAATGGGTTCGTCGAGCGTGGGCAAATCTGTAATTCCGCAAATAGGATTTTGCAGGAAGCTACCGGGGTTTTCTTGAGCGCTTAGAAGAACCGAGATTCGTTGACGCAACGCGACATCCGTGCCGCAAGCGGCCTCCAGGAAGGATGCGCGATGTTTGGCAGGCTGTTCCAAAACCTGGTGAAATATCTCTTCTTCTTTCATGCTGCGTATCTCCCCAAATGAAGCTCTACAAAGGTAAGCGAGATTTTAGCCCCGCCAGCATCACAGAATTAGGAAGAAAATTGATTTTCGGTTCAGCCGCGAACCTTGGCTTGCAGCCAGGCTCGGGCAAACACCCAATGGCGGTCCGCAGTGCTGGTAGAAATCCCAAGCACTTCGGCTGCTTGGTCGCCGGTGAGTCCCGCAAAGTACCGCAACTCAACCAGTTTCGCTTTAACTGGGTCGTGGGTCGCTAGTTCGTCTAGCGCCTCGTGCAGCGCGAGCAACTCTTCATCGGGCTTTTGGACGGCCAAATCTACGAGTGGTCTTCGCTCACGGTCGCCACCGCGTTTGTCCGTCAGTTTGGCTCGTGCACTATCGACAAGTATGTTCCGCATTGCGGTGGCGGCCGAGCCAAAGAAGTGACAGCGGTCGCGGTAAGATCGAGGCGTTTCGCCACCTACCATCCGCAGATAAGCCTCATGCACCAGCGCCGTCGCCTGCAAAGTTTGCCCAGACTTTTCGTTAGCTAAATTGGCAGCGGCCAGTTTCCGTAATTCGTTGTAAACCAGCGGCAACAATTGATCAGCGGCCGATGGATCACCAGCTTGGATTTCAGACAGAATTCGGGTTACATCAGACATTGTCAGGCCAAGTTCTTAGGAGAATTCTCGACCGATTCTATCAACTCTCGCCAGGTTTTGCTTCAACGGCGCAGCAATCAAGTAATAGTCGTGAATTTCGGCATTGTCTTTCGCTTTGTGTTTCCAATACTAATTTCGCTACAGCGATGAAAGTCCCGAATGAAAAATAGATTTCGTTCCGCCAACATTGGCACTATTCCCCACTCAACCTGCTGCCTAATTACTTCTTCCTCGTGACCAACTGGAATGAGAGTGAACGCTCGGCTGAGCAGTTGCTTGAACATTATCGCGCGCGTGGAACGTTCGAAGATTGATTGGTCGAATTCAATCGAGCTATCGGCGCTCATCTATCCAGCCAATCGTTTGCCGAAAATGAATGCACGATGTTGATGGCTTTACTTGCTTTTAACTTGGCAGGCA
>JANPLP010000369.1:0-1920 GCA_031426595.1 Planctomycetia bacterium
GTTTGTGGATATGCTGACGCTCGAAAGGTTGAGCGTAATTGCGATCGTCTTTGCCACATGTTGCGTAACGTACGTGACCAATCGCCGCGCGGCCAGCGTACTCGGTCATCAACGCTTCACTTTTTCCGCGATGCGAAAGCCGAAAGACTTCGGCAACTGTCCCGACGTCTTTCATGGTATCCAGCAACGTCGATCGCTCGGGATTGAAAGTCGTCATGCCTGCGGCTAGCTGCCCGCGGTTCTGAATGTCTTGAAGCATCCGCGGCAGCAATCGTGAAATCTCATTCGGCCCATGCTCGGTGCACAAGGGGCTCGGTTCAGCACTTGGTAAGTGATAAATTGCAGCCACGCCACATTCGTGATGCAGTTCGCTCATCGTATGAACCGGTTCCTAAAAGACGCTCTTCGTTTCGGGGTTGAATTCCCAACCTCAAGAGAGAGGCCCGAAGATGGAGGTCAGTTGAATCGAGGCGTTGCGAAAAAGCTCAGCCAGCGGTCCTAAGTGTATCCGCTGAACCCAACTCGGCAAACGGTCAGCCGCTGAGTTGCAGCGGATTTATCGAGCTGTGGGAAGACAAATTTGCTTACCGGAGATGGGTTAGCCCAAATGCGTCAAATTCGCGGGCGCTCGACTAGGCGAAGTGACACGTAGTCAGGATAATCCGCCTTCGGAACACGTTAAGTTCAGTTTGGGAAAGCGATTGCAAGGGCGTTGCAATGGAATTTTCGACGCGTAAATCAATACTCGAGGCTGCACAGACGTGCGTGGTCAAAGTGGGCTCGCGTGTTCTAACCGGTCCCGATGGTCGACTCGACCGAGAGCAGGTCGGAAATCTAGCTTCACAGCTTACTATGCTGACCGAGCAAGGACGCCAAGTGGTTCTTGTAAGTAGTGGGGCAGTTGCCAGTGGTGTTGGCAAACTAGGATTGCCCGCTCGACCGACTGATTTGGCACTGCTGCAAGCCGTCGCTGCTGTCGGCCAAGCTCACTTGATACAGACTTACGAACAGTTTTTCTCGGCTCGCGGAAAACACGCCGGCCAGGTCCTACTCATCGCCGACGATCTCGACGATCGCACGCGTTACTTAAACGTTCGCAACACTCTGCTGTCGTTGTTGCGACTGGGTGTGATTCCGATCATCAATGAAAACGACACGGTTGCGGTTGACGAATTGATGACGACTTTCGGCGATAACGATCG
This sequence comes from Planctomycetia bacterium, assembly GCA_031426595.1. GTDB lineage: Bacteria > Planctomycetota > Planctomycetia > Pirellulales > Pirellulaceae > Aureliella. The sequence continues at coordinate 1,203 of JANPLP010000369.1, forward strand.
ACTGGCCGCGATGGTCGCGGGGCTGTTGCCCAGACCCGTGTTGGTCATCCTCAGCGATGTCGAAGGTCTCTATGACCGCGATCCGACCGCCGATGGAGCCAAGGTCATCGAAACCGTTGAGCAGATTGACCAATCGGTGATGAGCCTAGTAATTGATCGCCGAACAGGTTTGAGCAAAGGTGGTATGGGTAGCAAACTGCGCGCGGCGCAGTTCGTAACCAGCAGCGGTTCGCCTGTTATCATTGCGGGGGGGCGGATGGAGAACGTTCTGCCGCGTATTTTTAGCGGCGAAGAGGTGGGTACGCTGTTCCTGCCGCAATCGCGCAGCCTCGCACCACGAAAGCGCTGGATCGGCTTCACGGCTCAAGCGGCCGGAAAGATCCATATTGATGGAGGCGCTTCGAAAGCGATCGTCTACGAAGGAAGGAGCTTACTGGCGATCGGCATCAGCGATGTATCGGGCCAGTTTGAAAAAGGGGATGTCATCGCAATCGTCGACGCAGAAGGTGAAGAAATTGCGCGTGGTTTGGTGAACTACAGTTCCGCTGAGGTTCGTCAAATTCGCGGCTGCCGCTCACCTCGTATCGCTGAGATTCTTGGGCAAAGACCTTACGAAGAAGTGGTCCATCGCGACAACATGGCACTTGTCGGTTTAAAGGCAGGTTCACCCGAGGCTTGATTGACGCGTTTTTAACGCCGGAAAGTACGCTGGTTGCGA
>JANPLP010000370.1:0-7148 GCA_031426595.1 Planctomycetia bacterium
CCTCCTGCTCTGTTAGAATTCTTAGTTGCGATGGTTGCCTCACTCCAATGTCTGGAAATCATGACTGATTGCAATGCAAAGCCCATTGGTGATAAGCAGTCGGAAGAACAGACTGCGGCCAGTCGGCGCGAATTTATCAAAGGTTCATCCCTGCTGTTGGCGGGTGGCGCCATGCCTGGCTCTGCGCCGCTGCGACAGCCCCTCCGGCAAGAAGGAACAGAACCTATTCGCCTGGGACTGATCGGATGTGGCGTGCGCGGAACCGCCCTGACCCTCCAAGCCCTCAATCCACTTCTTGGTGATGTTAAGCTGGTGGCAGTCGGCGACGTGTTCGAAGATCGGCTCCAGCAAGCCATGCGAACTTTGCGGAGTGGTCCCTATCGCGATCGAGTTGAAGTCGACGCTTCGCGTCGCTGCGTGGGTCTTGAAGCATATCGAAAAGTTTTGAGCAGCGATGTGGACCTTGTGATTCTCGCAGCACCGCCGGGGTTTCGGCCGCTCCATTTCGCAGCCGCAGTAGCTGCAGGGATACATGTTTTTGCCGAAAAGCCCGTGGCGGTTGACGCACCCGGCGTTCGTCGATTCCTAGCGACGAGCCAAGAAGCGATCGATAGGCAATTGGCAGTGGTGGTGGGGCTCCAACGCCGGCACCAAACAGCCTACCAAGCCACGATTGCACAGTTGCATGGAGGCGCGATCGGTCGCATCAATTTCTGCCGCGCCTACTGGAATCAGGGAGCAGGATGGTCCCGCCCTCGCGCCACGGCACAAACTGAACTGGAGTATCAACTTCGCAACTGGAACTATTTCAATTGGCTCTCTGGCGATCACATTGTTGAACAGCATGTGCATAACTTGGATGTGATCAATTGGCTGCTCGGCGGTCACCCCGAGCGAGCTCAAGGAGTGGGTGGACGGCAAGTGCGAACAGGTGCCGACTTCGGGCAGATCTACGATCATCATACAGTGGAGTTCACTTATCCGAACGGAGCAAAATTGCTAAGCATGTGCCGCCAGATGCCCAACTGCTGGAATTCCGTTGGCGAGTTCGCTCATGGCTCTGAAGGTTGGGCCGATATCGCAGCGGGAAAAATTTTCGATCTGGAAAATCGATTGGTGTGGCAAGCGGTTGAAGGTCAGTCAGAGCGCGGTGGCGCGCTGGGACACCTATTTGCATCGTTGCGTGCTGGCGAATTTCCCAACGAAGGCCAGTACGCCGCCGAGAGCACCATGACCGCCATCATGGGCCGAATGGCCACTTATTCGGGGAAGGAAATGACCTGGACGCGATGCTTGAACAGCCAACTGTCGCTTGCTGACACATCTCTCCTGACCAGCCTACGCGATCCCTCTCCCTGCCAACTTGATACCGCCGGCAATTACACAATTCCTCAGCCCGGAAGTGAAGATATAAAGGTGCTTTAAGGGGGTAGCAAAAAATGCAAGGACTTCTACCAGTCCCTGGGGAGCCAGCCTTCGTGAGCACACTTTTTTATGCGGTCGATACGGTTTTGTCGGCCAGTCGATTCATCGTGTCTAAATGAGTCGCGTTTGAATTCAGGGCCGCGCTTTTTTTAAACGGGGCCCCGTAAAATTCAACTGTTTTAGCGACTTAAAAGAACACTCGACCTCACCCCGCCGAACGATTCGAGCGGGGCGTTGCGAGGGAAAAATTTGATGCAAAGCGCGTCGGTCGCAGTTGTACCCGCAAGATCATTCGAGCGTCTCTAAGTCAATGGACGCAGAGTTGAGAAGGGTTGCCAATTCGGCAATTGTGCCCACTCCCATTTTGGTGAAAACTGCCTGACGCCGGCGGTCTACCGTCCGCATGCCGATGTCCATCACTGACGCCATGTTTTTATTAGGAACACCCGCCAACATTTGCTTCATGACCTTCTTCTCTTCGTCAGTCAAAGTAGCAATCAAACCGCGTACACGCTTCTCAAGTTGCTGCTTCTGAAAATAGCGTTCGCTCGCATCGAGCGCACTTTGAACTGAGGCCACTAAGTCCTTACTTGAATAAGGTTTTTCCAGCAATGTGAAGGCACCCTTGCGCATCACATTAACGACGGTCGGAACGTCTGCTGTTCCTGACAACACAATGACCGAGAGTGGACTTTGTATTTCAATTAGGCGCTGCTGTAGACGAGTGCCATCAATACCCGGCATTTGAAGATCGGTGATCACACACCCAGCATCATTCAGCGAAGCACTCGCCAAAAACTGCTCACCAGACAAATAGCAACGCGGTTCGTAACCAAACATTGCAAGCACTGCTTTTACCGACTCCAGTACCGACTCTTCGTCGTCAACGACAAACAAATTCCCTGTTGTCACTTCCCGCCTCCTAACGAACATATCGCACTACGTGCATGTAGTCGTCTACAAGCTAGGCGTAGCTTTTAAGATCTTGCTTGATGTGCGGTGTGTCACGGTCACACTGCTGACACACCAGTATAGCGGTAACGCACACTGCTTGGTTAGTCCCTGGCTTCTATGGAGCACCTATAATGGTGTTAAAACGCAAGAGATGGCGCAAAAGCGCACGCGGCAATCAGGGTTGTTGCTCCCAACCGGTGGATTTGTCGCGACTATCGGCAGTTGAAGCTTCGTCTAGTTGGCGCAGCTCCTCCAGCCAAACGCGAATGTCATGTTCGTATTCACTCGCTAGGTCACCGAAAACCAACTGGCGATGGAACTGCGCGGCTCCGTCTTCTAATAACTCGGCGGCTTCAGCGCTCGGAAAGCGGCGCGAAGGATCTGGAGTTACAAAACGCCGACAAAGATTCATTAGCAAGTTGTTACAGACGACCTCAGGAGGAAGTAGCTCATGCAGTTGGCTCGGCAAGCGACGTTTCGCTTCAAGCAGCTCCCGAAAATCTAGGTCACTCGAGAAGCAAGGACGACCGGCTAGCATTTCGATCAGCACATATCCCAAACTTGCTAGATCGCTGCGAGGTGTTGAGCAGGACCCTTCGAGCACTTCAGGAGCGGCGTAAGCTGGCGTGCAAGCGCGCGTAGGAGGCAGATTATCCAATTCAAATGCAGATCCGAAATCGATTAACTTCGCATTGCCCGTGCGCTTTAACATGATGTTTGAGGGCTTGATATCACCATGCACGATGCGTTCTCGATGTAGCGCTGCCAACGCTGCCAAGCAATCGCGAACAATAGCAACCGCAACCCCCGCTTTGAAGCGCACTTGCTCCGGTCCAAAAGTCGCGATGACGCTATCGATGTACTCCCAACGTTTGGGTTGCGAGCGATCTCGGACCATCCCTAACCGAATTGGGTTCATCAACTCGCGCAAATCATAACCATCGATCCACTCCATGATCATGACTCGAATGCTGTCGCGGTCGACGAAATCCTGCACATCCAGTACGTTATCCTGCTGAATCATCGCGACTCGCGAAGCGACGCGCGCTAAGCGCTCCATCGTCTTCACATAAGCGGCCACGCTGGGGAAACGCTCGGGCGAAAAAATCTTCATAGCGACGGGGAGCGTGAATCCATCGGCGCCATTGCGGCGACTTAAGTACACCACCCCCTGCCCCCCGCTGCCCAACTCACGTTCCAAGCGATGATAGGTAGTCCACTGAACTTTCCCAGTGCTTAGAAGCTCCTGGTAGCGATCATAAAGCGAATTCGGTGGTGGAATTGGTTGGTCCAAAACGCCTCGCGTCTGCTCCTCGTTCAACATTGTAGTCGTCTGCATACCGCCTCCTGCACCGCTAGTTCCCCGCGAAGAACTGATCGAACATCGAACCAGACTATAACCGCACCGGCGGATTCAGCCAACCGAATTGTATCGCTAAGCTAGCAACCGGTAGCTTGCCGGAGTGGTGCCCAACTACCGCTCAAAAAGCGGTTAGTAGCGTTCATCCACCAATTGCCATTGTATCAGGATGCGGGAAGCCGAGCTTTTTATCGACTAAGTTCAGCAGTGAATCGCCTCGCAGATACCGACCAAGATTTTCGCACGCCAAACGTGTCGAATCGTCGACTCGGGTTGCTGCCTGCGCTCCCACATGGGGCGTGATCAGCACGTTCTGCACATCCCAAAGAGGGCTTTCGACAGGTAAAGGTTCGACGAAGGTGACATCGACACCCGCCCCAGCCAGCTTGCCATTTTGTAGCGCTGCGATCAAGGCAGGTTCATCGACGCACTGCCCTCGAGCCACGTTGATCAAGTAACTTCCGCGCGGCATGGCTTCGAAAACTTTGCCATCGATCAACTTTTCAGTGTTTGCATTTAAGGGCAAGCACAATATCAGCACGTCGCTCACCGCGGCCAGATCTAACAACCGATCCGCTGGCCACAGTTCTTCGACGGCATCCGGTTTGCGTACAGGATAAAAGTCCGTCGCGCGCACCGTTACTTGAAAGGGAACCAACAATTCAGCCAAGCGTCGCCCATTGCCACCTAGCCCAACAATACCCACCCGTTTGCCCCGCAAATCGTCGGTGGGCCGTCGTACAAACTCCTTCTTCAATGTCTGCCGAAAGAAGATTGGCAAGCCGCGCAGTAAACCAAGCAGCAGCGCGAGCGTCTGCTCACCAACTTGATTTGCAAACAGCCCGGAAGCACTGCAAACAGGAATCTCCGAATCAATGACACTTGGTACCAAGCAATGATCCAAACCTGCTGCCGAACTTTGAATCAATTTCAAGCGTCCTTGCCTGACCACCGAATCCCAATCAACGGGTACTTTTGCGTGGCCCACAAAAATGTCCGCGCCAAAAATCGCCTTGCCGATCCCCTCTTGCCCCGCGTTGATGATCGTCGCATGGGGCGCGGCCGCCTGAATCCACTCGATATGACGCTCTTCGACGGGATAGCACAACACGATGTTCATGGATGTTAACAATTCAAGAATCAATTTCCTGGCTGGTTCGCAAACGGGGCGTCCAGTGTACCATGATGAATCCAAATTCCGGATGACCCGATAGTTATGAATTCCAGCCGAACCGCCCTCGACTCCGATGACTCTGCTTTCAATTCTGCTCCCTCTAGTTCTTCGCAGCGAGCGGATAAGGCGGCCAGCTATGGCGCGGAGACCTACGTTACCTTCTCCGATTGGTGGCGCAGTCCGTGGGGGCCAGGACCCTTAATCAGCTTGGCATTGCCTCTGATGATGTCTGCCGGTTTCGTGTCACTGACATTGTTTACGGATCGTACGTTGCTGTATTGGCAAAGCGAGTCGGCCGCTTCCGCTGCGATGGGGGCCGGCGCTCTCTACTGGACGATTAGCTGTCTCCCAATGGGACTGCTTGGATACCTAAGCACCTTCGTATCGCAGTACCGAGGCTCAGGGCAACCACATCGAGTCGGAGTTGCTTACCAGCACGCCTCAGCCATCGCTTGGGCGATCGTACCCATATACCTGCTTCTGATTTTGATATCGCCATGGTTCTTCAGCGCCGCTGGACATGCCCCAGAGCTGGTAACGCTCGAATCGAATTACCTACGAGTTGTTCTGGTTGGCGGAATCTCAGTTCTGTTTTATAGCGTCCAAAGCGGACTGCTTACCGGTCAAGGTCGCACCGCCATCGTTCTGGCCGTCGATGCGCTCGCGACAGTTGTAAACCTCGTGCTGAGCATCATTCTTATCTTCGGGCTGGGCCCTATCCCAGCCATGGGAGTAATCGGTGCAGCGGCAGGGACGGCGGTTTCATTTTGGATGAAGCTCCCCATCATGAGCTGGGTCATTCGCCGCGATCATCGTATGCGAGAAACTTACGGTATCGGCACCGCCAAGCCTTGGGAACATGACATGTTTCGCCGCTTAGTTGTCTTCGGCACCCCCGCCGGACTGCAGATGCTAGCCGAAGCGGGTTGCTTCTCAGTCATCATGCTGCAAGTCGGGAGACTTGGACAATTGCCCATGGCGGCCACGACACTTGCCCTCGGTTTAAATGTGCTCGCCTTCGTACCGATGATCGGCCTTGGCATCGGCGTCGGTGTACTTGTTGGTCAACATGTCACGGAAGGCCGAGTCGATCTCGCACGACGCACGGTTTGGTGTGCGCTTTCTATGTCGATGATCTACACTAGCTTCTTTGCTGTTACACTAGGGCTTTTTCCGGAACAAATGGCCTCGCTCTATGCACTCGGTACACCAGCGGAGCGATTCGCAGTGATGGAACCCATCCTCGTTCCACTCCTGCAAATCATCGCGTTTTATTGTGTGCTCGACGGCATCCAAATTGTGTTCGTCGGAGCCATCAAAGGAGCCGGCGATACTTGGTTCGTTTTGCTCACCACGTTCTTCGTATCCGGCGGTTCTGTCGCCGTTGGCCTTATCCTGCAAGAGTACCTCGGCGCGAGCTTGATGCTGTGGTGGTACGTCGTCGCCGGTTGGGTTACCGCTATGGCAGCCGCATTTTGGCTACGTTACGTTCAAGGGGCATGGGAAACAAAACGCGTTATCGAACAACCGTCTGTCAATTAAACAAGCACACTGGCAGCCTGCACACTGGCAGCCTGCAATCTGGCTGCCTGCAATCTGGCTGCCTGCAATCTGGCTGCCTGCAATCTGGCTGCCTGTATACTGGCTGCATGCATACTGGCTGCCTGCAATCTGGGAACTAAACCTACTGGGAACGAAAACGTGCAATATCGACAACTCGGACAATCTGAATTTCAACTTAGCACGATCGGCTTTGGGTCATGGGCCATCGGCGGCGGCGACTGGAAATTCGGCTGGGGAAATCAAGATGCTCGCGAAGCCATCGATGCGATCATCGCAGCTGTTGATTTGGGCATCAATTGGATCGACACCGCAGCCGTTTATGGAGGCGGCAAATCAGAGGAACTTGTTGGCCAAGCACTCCGCGAACTAGGCCCCGCACGCCGACCAATCGTGGCCACGAAGTGCGGTCGAGTCATGCGAGATCCCGAGACGATTGACAAAGTTCTCAAACGCGACAGCATCATCGACGAATGCAATGCAAGCCTCAAGCGACTTGGCGTTGACTGCATCGATCTTTATCAAATGCACTGGCCGGAGCCCGATGAAGATATCGAAGAGGGCTGGCAAGCACTGGTCGATCTCAAGCAACAGGGAAAAGTTCGCGAGATCGGTGTCTCAAACCACAACGTCGAACAACTCAAACGCCTCCAAGCCATCCACCCCGTGTGCTCT
>JANPLP010000371.1:0-1120 GCA_031426595.1 Planctomycetia bacterium
CGGCTAATTGATTTGGTAAGCGGTAAAACGTTGCACGATCGCACTTGCACGGTTCCCGACCAGACGAACGCCAATTATGAGGACCTGACGTGAGCACGCCTCTCATACTGAACCACTGTGACAGGATTGTCGAACTACTAAACTCGGCCTCAAGAAACGGCGACCTGTCGTTGCCATTCGAAGCGGTGCGCTATTTTCAGCCTCGCTTCACATTGCCGGAGTTGGAGGAAGGACTCAAAGTCTGCGTGGTACCGGTCGAAGTCGAACGGAGCAACTTGTCACGATCCGTCAATCAACAGAACTCAGTCATCCAAATTGGTGTCTTAACAAGGGTTGACCCGACCATTGCTGGCATCGATCCGTATGTAACTCTGGTCGATGCCATGGCCTTGATGCTCGATGGAGCAGAACTCGATCGCCAGTCGTGCATCCTAGAAGCCAAGATTGCCCCGATCTTCGACCAACAACTATTACGAGACAACAAGCAGTTTACGTCAATCATTTCGGTCACAGTGAGGTCGTTTCTATGATCACCCTGAAGCCCGCGAATGCGAAAAATTTCTTCTTTGATCGTGTACTGGTAACCAAGTACATGGACAAGAAGACGGCCTCGGCGCTCGCCATGGGTGGAGGGCTCATCCGACGCATAGCACAAAACAGCATGCGCAAACGAAAGAAAGCATCCGCGCCCGGAACTCCTCCATCACGGCACAAACCACGTGGACAAGGCCTCACGTTCATTCTCTATGTTTTCGATCCTCGCACTAAATCGGTCGTGATTGGTCCTGTCTTGTTTCCCAGCGAGGTGAACGAAGACGGAACGACCGCTCCCCAAGCCAACGAATTCGGTGGCCGCGTTAAACGCCGAGCCAAACGCGCTCAAGGACACGTATTTTCGCTGGGCGAACGCGGACCTATTCGCGAAATAAGCCAGCCTTCCCCCAGGTCAAAGCGATTCGCAAGACCCATTCTGGCGACAGCCAAGCAAGTCGAACGGGCTCAGCGGATCCACGACGAGTATGTCCTGTTTCGGTTCGCGGCCACAGGTGGTATGGCCAATTATCCCAAACGAGCCTTCATGGGTCCAGCCTTGGAAGTCGCAACGCCGAAGCTACCAGAA
>JANPLP010000372.1:0-6388 GCA_031426595.1 Planctomycetia bacterium
TCACTTCCATTCCGCAAGTCCCGGAAGCTTGGGGTGGCTACTATTTGAAAACAGGGATGGCGTTTGGTGCAATGACTGTCATGTGCTACGTGATGTTGGGGCGGACCGCCTTGTTGTCAGCAGTGGTTGGGTTTTTTGTGCCATGGCTGCTGTTCTTTATTTGCCAGCAGATGGGGTCATTGGCGGATGCTATTTCGGAGCATTTGAGTTTCGACTTTGTGCCACCGGGGCCTAAGGAAGCTAAAGATCAGGAAGGCGAACCGGACGTCTAGTTCGTGGGGCGCGTGGCTTGTCGGGCGACTAACGTTAGGGGTGAGGGGATTCCCAGCCGCTTGGACGCAGGTAAGGTGGGAAGTGTTATGCGGGCTTCGCCGGCCTTCACCCCGCTCAAGCTCTACTCCGAATGGTGGGTCTTTTCGGAAAAAGATGCTTTACGCGCCTTGTTTCTCTTGAACATGGGCTAACCATTACATGTAGGCGGTGTAGACAGTTGCCGCACTGCGAGTTCGCGCGTTCCAATTACAGGAAATTAGCATGGCTAAGTCAGACTATCCAAAATTTGATGTCAACGATGTGTCGCCGCGGCAAGTTGCGGTCGCATTTGTGCTGATTTCAGCGATTTTTCTAGTGATCTACATAGCCTGGAACGGATTCTTCACTGTCAAAGAATACGAGCAAGCGGTGGTGCTGCGGTTTGGTAAATATAGCCGAACAGTCGGGCCGGGATTGCAATTCAAAATGCCCGGGGTCGAGAGACGAGTCTTGGTCGACGTGAGTGAGAAGAGCATGCGCCTACCGGCTGGCAATACTGAAGCAGTGCCTGGATCGTTGGGCTTTGAAGCGGAAAACGAGGAGAAAAGTCACGCCTTGATCCTAACGGGTGATTTGTATGCTGCGGTGGTGGAATGGAACGTCTTTTGGCGAGTTGCAGAGCCTGAAAAGTTTGTATTCACCTTCAACGAAGATCATATTCGGCGTGCGTTGGTCGCGGTTGCGCGTTCGACCATGCATCGCATAGTCGGTGACTATTCCGCGGACGAAATATTGACTGGCAAGCGGGAAGAGATTGCGATTGCGGCACTAAAGGAAATGAAGAAGGTGATTGATCTTTTCGATGCTGGAATCGAGATCACCGATTTGCAATTGCAGCGGATCACCCCTCCGGATGTCGTCAAGCCATCTTTCGATTTGGTGAATGCCTCCATTCAACAGCGAGATCAGTTGGTGAACGAAGCGAGGCGCGAGCGCAATGGTTTGATTCCAATGGCGCGAGCGAACAGCGATAAGTTGATTCGTGAAGCGGAGGGGTATGGTGCTCGACGATTGGCAGAAGCGGAAGGTGAGATCTCCGCGTTGCTTGCCAAGTATGAGAGCTACCGGTTAGCACCCGACATAACTCGGCAGCGGTTGTATCTCGAGACGATGGAAAAGGTCTTCTCCGCAGAAGGGAAGAAGATCATTCTCGATGACAGCTTGAAGGGGATGCTGCCTTTACTCGACCTGAACAAGTAGCTGCCAAAGCAAACGCTTGCTTTCATAAAACTTACTGAAATACCAGAACGCGGTTAGGCGGAGAGATAAGATGAATCCAAAATACGGTCGGTTTGCAATTCCTCTAGCAATTGGGCTGGTCATAGTCCTGATTGCCTCGCAGTTTATGATTTACGTCGTGGATCAGCGCGAGTTGGCGGTTGTTCTGCAGTTTGGCAAACCTGTGCGTCAAGCGACTGAGCCGGGGATTTATTTCAAGATTCCGATGGTTGAAACTGTTCGAATACTGCCCGCCACGCTTCAGTTTTGGGGCGACGATGTCTCAGTGCCTGACTTGCCAACCAAGGACGACAAGAAAATCGAGTTGACACCTTGGGCGGTGTGGAAGATTAACGACCCTATCGCTTTCGTTTCGCGATTGCGGACGATGGAGAATGCCGAGCAACGTGTGGCTCAATTCACACGAGGTGCGATGCGGGATGTGATCACTCAGTTCGAGTTGTCCGATTTGGTGCGCAGTACTAATCGAGAGATGAAGACGGCGCAGCTGGACATTATTCACAAAGATGCGGCGCTTCCGAAAGAAGCGCTTCCCGAAGTGTTGCAAGAGGAGGCTGCCAGCAAGAAACCTTCGGCTCGGGTGATTGGTCGCGAAGCGATTTTACAAGAGATCAACGTGGATGCTCGCAAGCGAATGTCGGCTGCATCCGGCGAAGAGGACTCGCTTCAGTCACGCGGCATTGAGTTGGTCGATGTGGGTATCTCGCACATCGACTTCGTAGACAGCGTGCGCATGAAGACTTTTGAGCGTTGGAAGGCGGAGCGCGATGCAATTAGCACTCGGAATATCACTGAGGGCGAGCAGTTGAAGCAAGAGATATTGAACATGACGAACGCTGAAGTCGAGAAGATTCAGGGCGATGGTCAACGTCAAGCTAGCGAGACGCGTGGGCGTGCTGATGCCGAGGTGATCAAACGCTACGCCGATGCAATTTCGGCAACGGGTGAGTTCTACACGTTTGTGCGAACACTTGAAGCGTACGAAAAAGCGCTCAGCAATCAGACTCAGTTGATACTAACAACCGATAATGATTTCCTGAAGCAGCTCAAGCATCTCGGAAAGTCGGATGGTTCACCTGCTATTCCAGCGCCGTCTGCCGAGTCTGGAACGGCAGCCGAGGTCACCAGCGCGGCGGTTCTCCCGTAGTCGGTGTGCGGTTCCGAAAGTTAAAAGCGATCTATTGGGTCGCTGGTCTGCGAAATTGCGTCACGATAGATGCGAAAAGTGTGAGAGCGGTAAGCAGGCAGCAGAGCCATGCGAATGGGTAGCCGGCTTGTTGCACAAGGCCTGGCCTGCTATCTGATTTTGGGTTGGCAACCAGCGAGGCTTTGATCATCCGTTTGGTGACTTGCAAGACGCGTCCGCAGCCATCGATTTCTGCAGTAAGCCCGGTGTTAGCCGCGGCGAGGAGCGGGCGGCGATTCTCGACTGCGCAGAAAATAGAGCAGGCTAGGTGATGGTCAAGGATGGATGATCCCCAGAACCAACTGTCGTTTGTGACATTGATCAGTAGCGAGGGTGTTTGATTTTTGCTGACGAGTTGCCGAATCTGCCATGAAACGAATTCGGGTAGCATGCTTTCAAAGCAAATATTGGGCGCAATAGTCACTTCGTTCACATTGAAACTCTTCACGTTTTCGCCGGGCTCAATCGCGCCGAGTTGAAACGCATCGGCGAGAAACTGGAGCACCGGTCCTAACGGAATGTACTCTCCAAACATTACCAAGTGCATTTTGTCATAACGATCCAGGTAGCTGCCCGAAGGATCAACTAAGATGGCTGAGTTGAACTGGTGGCTATGGTTGCTGGTAATCAGCCATGCGTCACAGCCGAGCAGCAAGTGAGGACGGTTGCGAACAGGTTCCGTGGGGGGATCAATGAGGCTTTCATTGCGAGCTGCGGCGAGAACTCTTTTTACTTTGGTTTCAAACTCCAAAGCCGATCGATCTTTATAAAACTCCAAGCGTTCGACAGTGATGCTTTCATCTCGTTGCTTGAGGTCTGCTGGAACTTGTCCGGACAGCTTAATGTCGGTCCAAGGTGCGCCGGCGGTGAACGTCGACTCGGGCCAGACCACTAAGTCTGCGATGCCATGCTCGACGGCGGCTTCGCGGGTGAGATCCAGATACTTGCCCCAAGCTGTAATGACTCGCTGGACATTCGAATCGAAAATTGTAGGAGTGTTCTCTTGTAGTAGGATCACTTTGAGGAGAGGCTGCGAAGCGGCGTAGAGCTCGTCTGCCTGTTTCAGTTTCCACCAGCCGTAGCCCAGTGTGCTGAGCAGTAGTGTTAGAGCAGCGGCAGTGGGCGCGATGGCTGCGGTAAGCGAACGCTGCCGGTAGTGAAGCACAAGTTGGAACAGGGCTACGCTGACCGACATGATAACGAAACTCACGCCGTATCCGCCGAACTGATCCGCAATTTGGATCATGATGGGCACATGAGCTTGAGAGTGTCCTAATTGATTGGCAGCGTAACCGGTAATGATGAAGCAGCGGGCAACATCGAGTCCCACCCACACGATTGGCGCCGCGACGATCAACGGAATCCGCCATTTGGTTCGAAGCGATCGGGTGATGCCCACAAATAGTGGTATGTAGATCGCGAGGTACATCGAAATTGCAATCCAGCCAAAGATCAGAGCCCAAAAAGCCAGGCGGATACCTTGGAGATTTAAGAGCCAGAAGAGCACGCCGGAAAGATATATCCACAAGTAGCCTCGGCGACCTGGGGAGGAATGTCGCTCGATTATGGCTAGCCAACCGATGGGAGCGACCCAGGCGAGGGAGTGAGCACCGAGGGGTGCGAAAGAGGTCCAGAGGGCGAGGCTGCTTAGCAACGCAGGCAGGGCGATGGACGGATGCGAGGCGGCAACTGATTCAATTTTTGCTTCCGAGTTACCGCGTTTCGACTTCCCTGTCCGGTTCATACTGCATTATTCCATTAAGATTCCGCGTCCATTTGTTCGATCGAACTCATCGGATCCAGGAACAGCCGCCTGTGGGCTCCCTGGGATTTGAATCGTAGCTGTCTTAACTACCGATGTACAGCGGACTTCAGGCGAACTGGGCCGTGGTGGACGAGCGATCTTGTACCATGCCTTTTTAGAAACGGCTGCGGCGACTAGTATGAGGGGACCCCAAGCCTTTAATTCGCGAGATTAATTCGGGGCTTAGTTTTTACACGGAACGCAAGGAACGACCGCTTCATGTTATGTGTGACGATTGGCCGTACGCGACATAAGTACATGATCGCCGAGTATCAGCACTTGTCCGAAATCGGAGCTGACTTGGTCGAAATGCGATTGGATTACATTGGTCGCGCGATTGATTTGAGGCGGTTATTGGCAGAGCGTCGGGCGCCGATCTTGGTGACGTGTCGAAGGCGCGAAGACGGTGGCCGCTGGGATAAAACGGAGCAAGAGCGATTGATGATTCTCCGAAGTGTGATTGCTTCGGGGGTCGACTACGTGGACTTGGAGGAGGACATTGCGGCTAGCATTCCCCGCTATGGGAAGACGAAGCGTATTGTCAGTCTGCATAACTTTGAAGAGACGCCTAACAATCTGGAAGAGATTCACGCGCGTTTGGCAGCGTTGGATGCGGACGTGGTCAAAATTGCGACCATGGCGAACAGTTTCGCTGATAGTATTCGTATGCTGCGGTTGTTGAAGCAGGTGAAGGTTCCGACAATCGCACTGTGTATGGGTGAGTTAGGCGCGGTGACTCGCATCATGGGGCTGAGTTACGGTTCGCCCTTTACCTACACGGCTCTTTCGAACGATCGCAAGATCGCGCCCGGCCAAATCACTTTTGACATGATGAAGAAAGTGTATCGCGCAGATGAGATCGATGCCGAGACGAAAATCTACGGTGTTGTCGCTGATCCGGTCGCGCATTCGCTTAGTCCGCTGATTCACAATGCAGCGTTTGCGCATGACAAGGTAAACCTCCGCTACCTTCCGTTTCGAATTCCGCCGGATGAGCTCAGTTTGTTTGTGAAGTGGTGTCAAGAGACGGGCATTGGTGGACTGAGTGTTACGATTCCGCACAAGGAAACGATGCTCGAGCTACTTGACGAGGCGGAGTCAGCGGCGACTGGAATCAAAGCGGTGAACACGGCGATCTTTAATGGCGAATTGATTTCGGGCTACAACACCGACTACCGCGCGGCGATGGACTGTATTAACGCTGCTCTTGATAAGCAGAACATTGAAGGAGATGACCGACTGAGAGGGCGCGGCGTGTTGGTGCTGGGCGCTGGTGGCGTATCTCGTGCAATTGCTTATGGATTGCGTCAAAAGGGAGCGTTGGTGGCGATTAGCAGTCGATCGTTGGAGCGTTCCGAAAGTCTGGCTGCAGATCTGAATTGCAGAGCTCTCCCTTGGGAATCGCGCTACGATATCAAACCTGGAATCATCATCAATGGAACTCCGGTTGGGATGCATCCGAATGTGGACGACACGCCGTACGCTAAGGATCGCTTGGCAGCGCTAATGAAGTTGAGTAGCAGTGTGATCGTATTCGATACGGTTTATAACCCTGAGCAGACGTTGTTGGTTAAAGATGCCAAGAATCTTGGTTGCTTGGTCATCAATGGTGTCGACATGTTTGTGAGACAAGCCGGTTACCAATACAAGTTGTTCACTGGCCGCAATCCCCCTATCGACCTTATGCGCAAGACGCTTCGGGATGCGACGTCGCCGATCAAATACCGCGACGAGGAAGAGACGGATGGCAAAACTGAGCCTGGAGCTGATGCGGACGATTAACTTGCAGGCGGATAACTACGGATGCACTTCCTTGTTGGACGCAGGCGCGGGTGGGTGTTGACGCC
>JANPLP010000373.1:0-3583 GCA_031426595.1 Planctomycetia bacterium
GTGCCGAGCTATTTGTCTTGGTTAGGCTTCTTCTCACCTTTGATGGCTGCGATCGTTTCGTTCAACGCTTTCTTGCGAAACTCAGAGCGGCCGCCATCTGTACTCGGTTTCTCAAGCATGGCCTCTAGCTTGGGAAGCGCATCGACCGCTGGCGGACCAATCTTTCCCAGCAACGAGACAGCATAAAAGGCCGTGCGACGCTCTTCGGAATCCAGTTTCTCGATCAGTAATGGGATGGCTTCAACCGGCGCGTTATTGATCTCTTTTAAGGCACCGCTGGCGAAGTCACGATCTTCATCATTGGCCAAGAGTTGAAATAACTTCGGCACCGCATTTTTTGCGTCGGGACCGATCTTCCCGAGTGCTACGCCTGCGGTTCGGCGAACGTCCCACTCTTTGTCATCCAATGCCTCTGTCAAGCGACCGGTTAGTTGCTCGTAATTCTTTTCGATTGCGGCTAAAGCGCCTAAAGCAGCAACCCGTATTTCCGCCTTTTCATGCGCAGCCAGTTGAGAAACTGCAGGAATTATCGACGCGGCCTTTTCACCAAATCCAGACACCGCTTCCAAAGTTACTCGCAGTAAAGCCATGTCATCAATTAGATTACCCGACAAGGCCTCAAGCACCGCGTTGTCGGATAATTCAAGTGTCTTTACGGTCTCCGTAGCTGCGATCCGAACTAGATAAACATCATCCTTCAGCGTTTGCGTACATGCTTTGACAACGGACTCATCGGCACTCTTTTTGTCCAGTTTCCCGAGGGTCTGGATCGCCATGGTGCGGACGCTTGAGTCTGCATCGCCAACGAGTGCAACTAACTGTGGCAATCGCGACTTGAGCAACTTGGGCATTTCGCTCAACGATCGCAGTGTAGCAGCCCGAACATCGGCGACCTTATCATTCAATCCCCGCTCCAAGGCTGATTGCAATTGATCTTCGTTGTATTGAAATTTAGCCAACGAAGCAATTGCGGCGGCGCGCACCTTTGGTTCGACATCTTCCGTCGCTTTCAGCAACGTCTCTTTAGCAAAGTCAGCTTCATTTTCGGCCGCAACTAACGCCACTATCGCGATCTCACGCACTACAGCCGAATCGTTTGATGCCGCGCGGACCAAGTGTTCAAGCAAGGATCGCTTCATTGGTCGCACGCCACCGATCGCTCGAGTCGCCGCGACGCGTACTACCTCCACATCGCTCGACATACCGCGTATCAATGACTCGACCGCGGGCTCACCTATTAAAGCAAGCGCCTGGGACAATGCAGGTTCATTTTCGGGCTGCTTCTCAATTGCAGACAATAGTTCAGGAACTACAGGTGCTCCGAAATTGGCTAACGACTGCGAGATTAGGTTTCGGTCCACTCCATCGTGTCCCAAGACTTGCAGCAGCACCGGCAGAGTTCCTTGGGCATCAGAACCCAAGCCTCCGATCGCTTTTACCAAGGTGTCTGCGGCTGCACCTTCAGTGTTCTTCAACCGAGTTGCAAGTCGCTCCGCAAACTCAGCTTTTGCCAACTTCGCTTTCTGCATGGCAACAATCGCTGCGGCTCGAACGGACGCCTCTTGGTCAACTAAGGCCGTTTCGATTAAAGCCGATTTCTCTGCCAAGGGTAAATTCGATTTCGCAACTGCGATAACGGCGGACTCGCGAATCTTGGGTTCGGAATCGCTTGCAGCCGCCTGTAGCTTTTTCATCGAGGCTTCGGACGGTGCACCAAGTGCCGCGAGTGCATTAATTCCAACCTTGCGAGCCGCCGGGTTGGCGTGCTCGGCAATTCGCTGCATCGTAGACTCATCTTGCGGTGAGATTGCGACTAAGGCTTCGGCCACATATCTCGGCAAGGAGTCCTTGCCCTCCAAACCATCAGTCAAAAGCGGTATGGTTGAACTAGCCTCCGGGCCGATGATCGCTAACGCCTGAGCCGCAGCGATCTTGGTTTCAGTAGACGCTTTTTCCCACAGTTCAGTGAGCGGAGCTATCGACGGTTTGCCAATCGCACCCAGTGCTGCCGCCGCTCGAAAGCGAATTTGCCCGTCCCGATTGCTCAAGCATTTTATTAACTGCGGAATTACAACTTCGGACTGCTTGCCGGCGCGGGCCAACCCAGTCAGAGCTTGAACGCGAATCTGTGAATCGTCGTCATTTGTCGCGTTCCCGAGCGCCAAGATCACCGGCTCAGATATGTCCCCCCGACGAACCAATTCATAAACCGCATCGCGTCGACTTTCCATTTCTTTAGAGTCGATCTGTTGGATCAATTCCTTGACCGAAGCATCGCGCACTTGAGCCCCCGAGCGAGCGGCGAAGTGGGATAACTGCAATCCGAAGCAGCACAAAATTGCAACTATCCGCAATGAGCACACGATGACATCACTCCAACTAAAACTCAAGAAGGTTGCTACGTACTTCCGACTTGACGAGCGCGACGGCAAAGCATCGCGACCCGCTAAGAATCTACAATCTCGACTTCGATATGCGGCGAACTATACAGTCAAACCTTGAAGTCTTCCGGTGCTATCACCGACGAATGGAGTGTCCACGCCGACACGATCCAGCATCGACATAAACAAATTGCAGACAGGAGTTTCCAAGTCGTAACGTACATGCCGGCCTGTTTCGACCGTTCCACCACCAGAACCTGCCAGCAAAATTGGCAAGTTATCATGGTTGTGGCGATTGCCGTCACTGATTCCACTGCCGTAAACGATCATGGAGTTATCGAGCAAAGTGCCTTCGCCCTCGCGAATTGATTTCATCTTTTGCAGCAGGTAACTCAGTTGTTGAATGTGGAAGCTATTGATTTGTGTGATCTTCTCCAGCTTCACAGCATCGCTCTGATGATGCGACAAATCATGATGTCCGTCAGGCACACCAATCTTGCGGTAATTCTTATTGTCGCCAGCATTCGCAAACATCATCGTCGCGATGCGTGTCGAGTCCGTTTGGAACGCCAGAACCATCATGTCACACATCATTCGCATGTGATCCTGATAATCGCCGGGGATGCCATCAGGAATTGCGTAATCGACATCCATATCCACCGGCTTGGAGCTCTTAGCGCCAATCCGTCGCTCGATTTCACGAACGCCCGTCAAATACTCATCTAGCTTTTGATTATCGTTGCGTCCCAGTTTGTTTTGCAGACGTTTGGCATCATCGGCGATAAAGTCCAGCACGCTCTTTTGCAGTGCCTCACGCTGCTGTTGACTCTTGTTGATCTCGCTCGGCTTACCCCCAGCGAACAATCGCTCGAAGACCAACCTCGGGTTCACTTCTTTGCCTACTGGCGTCGATTCACTCGACCAAGAGATGTTGGATGAATAAGCACAACTGTAGCCTGAGTCACAATTGCCAGCCATGCGGCCCGGATCGACACCTAATTCCAGTGAGGAGAAACGCGTGCGCTGGCCAATCGCTTGAGCTGCCACTTGGTCGACTGAAATACCTGAGCGAATCTTCTCGCCGTCGGTCTTGCGAGGCTGAGCGCCCGTTAGAAAAACCGATGCGCTGCGAGCATGATCGCCCGCTCCATCGTCGTTGGCTCGCCCTTTGTCATGTGTCAAACCCGTCAGCACCAATAAAT
>JANPLP010000374.1:0-3421 GCA_031426595.1 Planctomycetia bacterium
TGGGTGACTTCGGGGTGGAACTGCAAACCGAATACAGGGAGCCGTTTGTGAGCCACTGCGGCGAACGGGCAAGTTTCCGTTGCAGCCAACGGTTCGAAATCGCTTGAGACCTCGTTGACTTGATCGCCGTGGCTCATCCACACATCGATCTTGTCGGGCAATCCCGCCAGCAAATGTTCTGCCTTGCCAATCTTCAGCGACGCGCGGCCGAACTCGCGCGAATGGCAATGTCCAACTCGACCACCCAGCGAATCGCAGGCGAGCTGCATACCGTAACAGATGCCGAGCACTGGAATGCCAAGTTCGAACAGCTTTGGGTCGCAGCGCGGCGCGCCGGCTTCGTAGACGCTTGAAGGGCCGCCGGAAAGAATGATTCCACGCGGCTTTTTGGCAGCGATAGTTTCGGCGGAAAGATTGTGCCGCACGATCTCGCAGTAAACATTTTGTTCGCGGACGCGGCGCGCGATCAACTGTGCGTACTGTGAACCGAAGTCCAGTACCAGAATTTTTTCGTCCGCTAACTCACCAACCCCGCCACTCACCACCGGAGTACTGCCAGCCATAAATCCTGTTCCCCCAATCGACCGCTAAGCAGTCGTCCGTGGCCCGAATGTGATTTTCCGGACCAGAAATTCAAACCGCGAAGTATATCGGCTGGCCGTTTGTCTAGCCAGTGGCTGCGGCCAAGGATTGGGCGGGTGCGGCCTCAATTTGCCCATCGTCGTCGCCTGGTACGATAGCCCGCGAATCTTTCATTTTGCAGTAGATGATCTGCCGTGAATCGACTTGTGTGACCTGTACCAGCCACACGATGGATCTAGACAGTCGGAGCGGAGTGGAGTCTTGCATGCGCCAGGTAGGGTGCGGCTGCGCGTTTCGGGGCTGACCTGCACCGGCTGCACAGCCGGGAATTCAAGGGGTTCTAGAGGCTCGCAGCGACGTGACGGCTGCAAGCGTAATTTTTGCGGCTGGGACAGCTGAAATAGAAGGCCGCAACTTAAACCTCGTTGCCCGATTGCAGTGATCACCGCCTCCGGCTGCTGTAGAACAGAACTTGCTGTTTGCTTTTCTGTACAACGCACTTGCGATTCCATTGGCCGCTTTCGGGTGGCTCGGTGAAAGTGCGCCGCTCTGGGCGGCGATGGAAATGGGTTTCAGCGATAGGAGTGTAGTGGGCAACGCACTGTTGCTAAAAGAAAGCTTGCTGCAACGCCGTGCGAAGACGATTCCTCGCGCGATGTAGAGTAGCCAACGCTTGGTGAAACTTTCGAACCGGCATTATCAGCGTAATCGCTTTAACAAAAACTCTTAGTGCAAATCTGAGTGCACTAGGAACTTAATGAGTCCCGCGCGGGTATGAAAGAGCGGTGTGTGTACGCCAAATTGCACCTAGCGGAGCTACGCGTCCGCAATCAAGTGTTACCGTTCTCTAGCGATAAAGTTTAGTGCATAGGTAGACTAACGGGACTGTCGGGGATCTCTCTAAGCCCCCTCCGCGACATTGTTCGTAACTACCCGCCTAGATGCTTCAATCCATATGAGGTTAATCGTTGTTCGGGGTTCATCGTAAAGCGGCCCCTGC
Organism: Planctomycetia bacterium; assembly: GCA_031426595.1. Classification (GTDB taxonomy): domain Bacteria; phylum Planctomycetota; class Planctomycetia; order Pirellulales; family Pirellulaceae; genus Aureliella. The sequence goes on from JANPLP010000374.1 coordinate 1,583, forward strand.
CTTCCTTCACGCCGCGATTCAGAAAAATCGCTCGTACTGTTGTTGAGCCAAGTCTTCGCAACGGTGGCCGTGCAGAGAGCACTATTACAGCTTGCGCGTCGCGTTTCACAATCAATTCTACTAGGGGTGTAAAGCATGGCCGTTGGAAATCGTTCGACAGTAGGCGCTTCAAAGTCCGCGAAAACAAAAGCAACCACTAAAGGTCAAACAACGCCTAAGTCGAAGGCCACGAGTTGGAGCCTCGAAGCGTCGAAACTGGATTCGTTGAATCGCAGTGAGGCGGTTATCGAGTTCGACTTAGAAGGCAAGGTACTGACTGCGAACCCCATTTTCCTTTCGGTCATGGGTTACACACTCGAGGAGATCCAAGGGCGTCACCACAGTTTGTTTGTGGACCCAGCTTACTCGACTAGTTATGAGTATCGCGAGTTCTGGGCTTCCCTAAACCGCGGTGAATATCGCACAGAAGAGTTCAAGCGACTTGCGAAAGGTGGTAAGGAGATTTGGCTGGCCGCTTCTTACAAACCGGTTCTCGATAAGGCCGGAAAACCAATCCGCGTAATTAAGATCGCTCGCGATATTTCAACCGAGAAGCAACAGAGTGCAGACTATTTAGGGCAACTGGCTGCAATCGGTAAGTCGCAAGCCACCATTGAATTCAATCTAGATGGCACCGTCCGAACTGCCAACGAGAACTTCCTCAATACACTGGGTTATGTATTGGACGAAATAAAGGGTCGGCATCACAGTATGTTTGTCGAAACGAGCTACGCAAATAGCGTTGAATATCGAGCCTTCTGGGACGCGATTCGCGAAGGAAAATTCCAGGCGGGAGAATTCAAACGCCTCGGCAAAGGAGGCAAGGAAGTATGGATCCAGGCATCCTACAACCCGATTTATGACGCGAATGGTCGCCCGTTCAAAGTTGTTAAGTATGCGAATGATATCTCTCAGCAGAAGGTCGCAGCAACCGAAAACGCTAAGGTCCGAGCGATGATGGATAACATGGCAGCTAGCATCACGTTCGCTGACAAGAATAACATTATCACCTACGCAAACTCATCTGCTATTGAACTCCTCCGCAAGGTTGAAAAGCACCTGCCTGTTAAAGTAAATCAGATTGTTGGATCGTCGATCGATATCTTCCATAAAAACCCTCGCCACCAACAAGCGCTTGTCGCAGAAGCTCGTAACTTCCCATTTGAAGGTCAAATTCGAATTGCGGATGAGTTCTTCATGCTCCGTGCTAGCCGGATTAATGACGTAGAAGGCAACTTTGCAGGCACACTAGTTAGTTGGGATTGTGTGACCGCGAAAGTCGCTGCCGAACAATCTGTTAAGTCAAATATTGAACGCGAACGTCAACAAGCTGAAGAGCTGCGTGCGAAGGTGGCTACTGTGCTAGACGTTGTAAACGCCATGGCCGCTGGCAATTTTGATATCGTCATCCCAGACCTTGGCAATGACGCAGTAGGTGAAGTTGGTGTTGCGCTGCAAGCGGCGATCGAATCGATGAAGCTAGCACTGACAGAGGTTCGCGATGTGGCTGGGACGGTCTCCTCAGCTGCTCAGCAACTGAACGCAGTCTCTCGAGAGATCACCAACGGTGCGCAAACTCAAGCCTCTAGCCTAGAAGAAACTGCGGCCAGTCTAGAAGAGATCACTTCGACTGTTAAACAGAACTCCGACAACGCTCAGCAAGCGCGTCAACTCGCCACCGGCTCACGCGACGTAGCAGAGAAGGGTGGTAGTGTTGTAAGCGACGCGGTTCAAGCAATGAAGGAAATCAACGAATCGTCGAAGCGAATCGCTGACATCATCACCACCATCGATGAAATC